>NZ_RZTF01000471.1:0-664 GCF_004023175.1 Mesorhizobium sp. M7A.F.Ca.MR.362.00.0.0 | reverse complement strand
TTGACGAGCGGCAGGTTCGAGGCGGTCAGCCGGAAGACCTCGGCCACCACCCATGTGCCGATCGAAAAATAGGGGCCATCCAGGCGATGCAGCAGCAGGTAGATCGGCACGGCCAGCACGGCCGGCACCAGCAGCGAAAGGAAGACCGCCACAAACGGATTGATGCCGTAAGTCTGGGCCAACACGAAGAGCGCATAGCCGGCCGCTCCCATGAAGGCATGCTGACCCACCGAGACGAGGCCGGCATAGCCGGCGAGCAGGTTCCACATCTGAGCGACGGCGATGTAGCAGCACAGCACCAGAATCGACCGGATCGTGCCGGTCGAGGCCCACCATGGCATGGCGGCGACACCGATCAGCGCCAGCACAGCCAGCGTCATCGCGATGCGACCGGACCGGGTCTGGCGCTGGACCAGGACCTCAGGCACCTCGGTTGCCACATAGGGGATCGCACTCATGACAATGCCTTTCCGAACAGGCCCTGCGGGCGGGTCGCCAGCACGATCAGGAAGACGATATGTCCGGCGAGCACGCCGAAGCCCGGATCAATGCGGAAGCCGATGGCCTGCGAGATGCCGAGGACCATCGAGCCGGCGAAGGCGCCCCATACCGTCCCCATGCCGCCGATGATCACCGCTTCGAAGGCGTAGATCAGTTGGGCGGG
>NZ_RZTF01000046.1:13685-25905 GCF_004023175.1 Mesorhizobium sp. M7A.F.Ca.MR.362.00.0.0 | reverse complement strand
CCTATGGTGCTATCGCGGAATGGCTTGACGGCAGTCTAGGCCAACAGGATTAATTGCTGCGCTTTCATTCTGCCAGTAGCTTGCAGGCCTGGTCATTTAGCCCCAGATGGGTCGGCATGCTCACCGTTACAGGTGCGTGGTAACTTGATCTTGCCCACCTCCCCTTTGACACATGGAACCGATGCCCCTGTGGCAACTGAGCGAAGCTCTGGCCAACGCGATCATTGAGACCGTCGAGCGTCTGACGAAGGAAGCCCGCCGCTGAAGGCACGGACAGCGACGGGCCTTGCACCAGAGCTTGGACTTGAGGAGGGGACATCTCAACCAAGCACATTTCCAACTTCAATTGCGGATGCTTGTTCCAGCCCTACGAGAAAGATCTAGCGCTAGCCGACGTCTGACGAAGTAGGCCCGTCACTGGACTTCAGGGAAATCAGCGACGGGTTCCAGATCCGGACGGCAAAAGTCAAGCCGCTCGGGAAAGACACAGCTTGGCACATGGCCGCCCGGGCGGCGGAATGCGATGCCGAGGCGAGAGTCATCGAAGGGATCATCCATCGCCAAAAACATGACGAACAGCATTCTTTAGTCGGTAGAGATAGAGGCCGCTTAAGTAGTGCAGTTTCCGGCCCATCCTTGCGTGCTCTGGCGTCTCGGAACACACGCCGGCGCCTCCAAAGAAATTTGTACGATTTTTACCAAGCGCCGCCTTGTACGCAAATGATAATGACCGTTTGCTGGCTTTGGAGCCATTCTTCAGCGCTCAAGATCAGTATTATTCAAAGGACGTTCATATGAATTTCCCCATCGGCGGCGCGCAACCTATTTTCCCTGAGGAACTGGGCACGCTGAGGATTGTATTTTCGCAGCTTTGTGAGGAACACGAGATTCTAACCACTTCCGGTGAGGCCGGGGAACTCGCCTCAGAGTTGGTTCGACTGTCTCAAACAGGCATCAAAGACGAGACTGTGCTGATGGTCTTGATGCGCGCCAGGTTGAACCACTGGCAGGCCCAGTCCGTAGGCTAGTCCGGTAAAGTGGTTCCAGTGACACGGTGGGTGGTCAGTTTTGACCACAGCCGTATGGAGGAAAATTTATGTTGTACCCTGGTCACTGCCTTGGTCCGTGCGAGATTGAAATGTTGTCTCGCATTTCCCGGACTGTGTGCGACGAGAGCAAATTGCCGCTTACTTCGCCCGATGCCGAAAAAGCGGCTTCTCACCTGCTAAAGCTCTTTATGAACGGCCTTACCCGCGAGGAGGAACTGGTTGATGCGGCCAGGAACCGTATGAAATGGCTGCCTCGAGCTCATGCTTTTCAAAAGGCGACGCTGCCGCACTTCCAAGCCGTTAGTCAGCAGCAAGTGGCTTAGCCGGTTTACGAATGCGGGCAGCTCATTTTTCACGCAGCCCCTGCCAGGCCGAGTTGAGCCAGGAATTTCGAAACTCCGCTGAGCACATTGGTTCGTGGGGCCTCGAACTTGTAGCGGTACGAGGACACCTCAACCGGCTGATGGATAGCCCCAAACTGGTACGCTACCTCGCTCAACATTTTCCAAAGCAACTCGCTCAATTCCAGGGCGTTTTGGAAACGGCTTGAGTTCCCGGTGCGGCCCCAGGCGCCGCGCCGGCTGCCTAGCGTCGTTCTCTAGCCGCCCTCTGAGAAATCTCATCCTTTCGCAGGAGCGGTGGAAAAGGCCGCGATAATCGCCTCGAGCGACACGCTCAGAGCATTCGAAAAGGTCCTGCCCTACTGACAAATCGCGACGTAATGATAAAGAGCTGACGGTTCCACCGGTTTTGCTTCGAGGTTAAACGCTTCGTATTCACGCGCAATGATTTCATTGGTTATGGAAAGCCCAGGCCAGCCGAAACGTATCCGGCCTCGTGACCGTTGCAGTCGAATTCCACCAGTATGTTCGGCTCAACGCCGGCGAAGCGCAACGCATTGAAGTTCATCTGGTGGGCGGCGAACTGGGGATCGATATCGACGATCGTTTCGCCAGCCAGGTCGTGCGCCTGGATACAGGTCTGTTGTGAAAAGCGGTGGTCGGGATGAAAGATGCACACGTTGCGCGCCGACCCGAGCGGCGCCCATTCAAACAGGCGTGGGTCCAGCGGCAATCTCGAGATCCCCAGATCCGCGCGACCGGCCAAGATGTGCTCGCCGATCTGGTCGTAGCTTCCAGAAATTGACCGGACGTTCGAAGCGGTCTTTGCGTGGATAATCGCCACCACGTTGGGCAAGGTCACGAAACCGAAAACAGAAGGCGCGGCAATCGCAATCCTTTGCTTTTCCTCGTTCTTCATCGCGAAGATTGACGCTTCCAGCCGATCCAGGGACGTCAGGGCAAGTTCAACGTTTCGCAGGAGCTCCCATGCTTCCTGCAAGGGGACGATGCGGTTGGCTGACCTCTTAAAGAGGGTGATGCCGAGCGTGGTCTCGAGTTGCTTCACATGTTGACTGACAGCCGGCTGGCTTATCCCGAGGGCTGCCGCTGCTCGCCTTGTCGAACCGGCCCGCAACACTTCTCGGAAGACTTTCAGTTGACGGAGCTTCAGGTCGCTCTGCAGCAACTCCATTCCGGCGCTCCTTTCCCTGATAACGCCACCCGGGAAGCAGATACCGCCAACCTGGGGAAGCAATAAGCCATCCCAGTATATAACGGCGCATTATAGATAAAATATTAAAAATTATAGATTGAGTGTGGAATTCCAAGCGCTAGAATTAGACAATATCTCGAATTAACTCCGAATTACAAATAAAACAATTCGCAACCTTGGGTTAAGCAGCTTGGTCTGAGTGAAAAAGATCAGCGTATCTGGGCGGTATTGCGAGTCGAGGAAAGCGCCCCATGGGTGGTTTTACTACTCAGTTTGTTATCGCACTCACCGTGACCATAGGCCTGGCCCTTGTCAGCGGCTGCCTGGGTACGGCATTTGGGTTGTTTCTGGCGATTTCGAAGGGCACGGCACAACCGCGCCTCAACCGTGTCGTGACGGCCTACACCACGGTTGTCCGTGGTGTACCAGAACTTCTCATTATCCTGCTCATCTACTTCGGCGGAACCACGCTCGCCAGCAAGATCGCCGGCCGGTATGTGGAAGTGAATGCATTCACCGCAGGCGTTATCGCGCTCTCGGTCGTCTTCAGCGGTTATGCCACCGAAGTGTTCCGCGGTGCCATTGCGGCAGTGCCAGCGGGTCAAACCGAAGCGGCAAAATCGCTTGGGCTGAACGCCTGGCAGCGCTGGATGTTCGTCATCGGACCGCAGATGCTGCGGCTGGCGCTGCCTGCCTATGGCAATCTCTGGATTTCGCTCTTCAAGGATACCGCGCTGGTTTCGATCGTCGGACTGACCGATATCATGCGCGTGGCGTATGTGGGGGCCGGGTCCTTGCGCGCACCGTTGACCTTCTACCTTGCGGCCTCCGCTCTCTATCTCTCGCTGACCACCGTCACGCTGTTGTCGATCCGGCTGGCTGAGCGACGCTATCCGGCCCCCGACCGGTAGGAGGGACCGCCGCATGAATCTCGGCTTGATGTTTGACGCCATGGTTGTCCTGCCTTCGGGCATTGGCCTCACCTTGACCCTGACGGTCTCGTCGCTGACGGCCGGATTTGTTCTGTCCGTGCCGCTCGCCTTCATGCGCGCGTTCGGACGTCCCGGCCTCTCGCTCGCGGTGCTCGCATACACCTATGTGATCCGCGGCACGCCGATGCTGGTTCAGCTCTTCCTGCTCTACTACGGCCTCGGTCAGATCGAGGCCGTGCGAACCAGCATCTTCTGGGTGATCCTGCGCGATCCTTTCTGGTGCGCCCTTCTGACATTTTCGCTGAACAGCGCGGCACACACCACCGAGATCCTGTGCCGCGGTCTCCAGTCGGTGCCCAAGGGTGTCACCGAGGCGGCCACGTCTCTCGGCTTGAAGCGCTTCCAGATCGCTCGCCTGGTCACCTTCCCGATCGCTTTCAGGATATCGCTTCCGGCCTACGGCAACGAGGTCGTGGGGATGATCAAGGGTTCGTCCCTGGCGAGCACCGTGACGCTGCTCGAGATCACCGGCATGGCGAGACAGATGGTTTCGACGACGTTCGCGCCTTACGAGATCTTCATCGTCGCCGGAGCGATCTACCTATCGCTCACCTCGATCGCGGTGAAAGCGATCCAGTTCCTGGAACGGCGACTGTCGACCGACGGCCATCGCGTGCGTCGACGAAAGCCGCGATTGCGCCCTCCATTGCCTGACCCTGAGACCACGACGCCCCTGCCCTGACCCGCGGGTCTTTCGGCAGCCCTTTCCATCCAACCAACGAAGAGGTGCATCATGCGCATACCCCTGGCTATTGCTGTTTCCATCGCATCCCTGATGTCGGCATTTCCTGCCAGCGCCCAAAGCAAGAGCGTCATAGTGATTGCCACTGAAGGCGCCTCCCCGCCCTGGGACGGTACCGACGCGAACGGTCAGCTCTACGGTTACGATATCGATGTCGGACTGGAGCTTTGCCGTCGCATCGAGATCAAATGTACCTTCGTCCCGCAGGATTGGGACGGTATCATCCCGGCGCTGCTCGTCGGCAAGTTCGACGTGATCATGTCCGGCATGGCGATTACGGAGAAACGCAAGCAGTCGATCGCGTTCTCGATCCCCTACGCCGCCGGCTTCAACCAGTTCGTGGTGCGCAAGGAGCTGGGTCTCGACGCCGGCGACACCAAGGAGAAGGTCAACCTTTCGACCATCGGGGACAAGGAAAAGGCGACCCTTGAACGCCTCAGGTCGACGCTCGCCGGCAAGGCGATCGGGGCCTTGCGCTCGTCGAATTCGGAAGCCGTCGTGAAGGAAATCCTGGGCGATGTCGTGACCATCCGCAGCTACGACAGCCTGGACAATTTGAAGCTCGACCTGGCCGCGGGTCGCATCGACGGCGGCCTCGCCGACTATTTCACCTGGCGGGATTTTCTGGAGACGCCTTCCGGTTCGGATGCGGTGTTTTTCGGGCCGGAACTGAAGGGCGGGCTCTGGGGGCCTGGCGTCGGCGCCGGCATGCGAAAGAACGATACCGAGTTGCTCGCCAAGTTCAACGCAGCCATCGCCGCCGCCACCAAGGATGGGACGATCAAGGCGCTGAGCCTGAAATGGTTCAAGAGCGACATCTCGCCTGCCCTCTCGCAATAGGCGGGCACCCGACTTCGACATTGACGGGGCGCAGGCGCGGAACGCCAGCGCCCTCCCCTCCTTCAAGGCGAGTTCCATGAAAGACCAGTTCTGCGCGGTCGTCACCGGCCAATCCCTGATCACGCACGACATCCGTGACGTCAAAGACGAACGCTTCATCGCCGTTACGGACTTCCTGCGCCAAGGCGACGTCGTCTTCACCAACTTCGAGTCGACGATCCTGGGCAAGCACGGCGGCTGGCCGACCAAGGGCAAATACTTCGGCTATTCCAGGGCTGAAGTGCTCGACGCGTTGCAGGCCATCGGTTTCAACGCGCTTGCGCTCGCAAACAACCACGCCTTCGATCTCGGCGCCGACGGCATCCTCTCGACGCTGGAGGAAGTGGAAGCGCGCGGCTTCCTCCATGCCGGCATCGGAGCCGACGAGACAGACGCGAGGAAACCGGGCGGCCGCCGCCTGGGCGCGAGCCAGGTCGCGCTTCTCGCGATGGATGCAGGCCCTGGCCCGACCAACATGTATGCCGAAGACCGCACGGCCTTCCGGCCGGCTCGGCCCGGCGTCAATCGTCTGACCACCGTTCGCAAGATGGGGGTGCCGGACGGACATTTCCGCAGACTGGCAAGGTTGGGCGCTCATTTGCAAAGCTCCCCTTTTGAACTGGCCAACTATGCGCAGCCGGAGGATCCTGTGGCGGTGTCGGCCGACAAGGAGATCAATTTCTACGGCACCGTGTTCACGCAAGCCGCCGATTTCGGCCGTCTGGTCGAAGTCGATCAGCGGAGCGCGAGTGTCCATCTGTCCGCCATCCGGCATGCGGCGGCACAAGGCGATTTCGTCATTGCCTATCTGCACCACCATCACTGGGAACCAGGTTGGCAGGACGTGCCGCGATGGGTGCAGACCTTTGCCCGGATGTGCATCGACGCCGGCGCGAACCTTTTCGTCAGCCACGGCGCCCCGGTGCTGCAGGCCGTGGAAATCTACAATGGCGCGCCGATCTTCTACGGCCTCGGCAACTTCCTTTTCCACGTACACCCCGAAGAAACCGAATGGGATCCCCCGGAAGTCTGGCAAAGCATTGTCGCCGCATGCCGCTATGATGGGAGCGGAAATCTAGCGGGAATAGACCTCCTGCCCGTAGCGATCGGCGCGGACCCCCAGTCCCTTGGCTCAGCAACGGGCAGACTGGTGCCCGTCGCCGTCACGGGAACCGCGGCGCGAGACATCCTGGAGGGATTCGCGACCCGCTCGCGGGCGTTCGGCGTCGAGATCGAAGTATCCTCGACCTGCGGCCGCATCGCCCTGCCCGCTGCCCGAAAATTCGGCTGACGGCCCCGACCGGCCGTCAGCCGGTCTTGCATTCGGCCGGGGCGGATTCGCCGGCGGTTTCATTGTCGCGTTTCGCATCGAGCGATGCCAACTCCTCCCCCAATGCGGCGATAAGGGAAGAGACGCGACCGCGCACACGCGGCGAAAGATTCACGAGCCCCTCGATCAGGCGCCGGCCTTCCGCGCTGGCAATGAAATCCAGCCGCTCATCGACCGGCAGGGGCGGCGCCTCGACGCAGGTCTCATCGTTTCCCGGCAGGCCTGCGAAGAAGCGGCCGACAGGAACGCCGAGCGACTTAGCGATCTCGTAGAGCATCGACGCGCTCACGCGATTGCGCGCGTTCTCGTATTTTTGGAGCTGCTGGAAACTGATGCCGATGGATCGGGCAAGCTGGGCTTGCGACACGTCGGATTGGACGCGAACCGTCGCAATCTGCCTGCCGACATGCTGATCGGCGGGATGAGGGTCACTGTCGATCTTTGGCTTCGGCCCCGTCCGAAGGAGGACGGTGCGTTGCGGTTTCAACAAGGCCTTCCGATCCTCCACTCGTCAGCCGGATAGAGAGTCTGTCGCCTACGCTCCGGGCTCTTCGCACCGATGTTATCTGCAGATCGAATCGCCATTTAATATACCTAATAGGGTGCAAAATAACCCTATAGGTGGCAAAGAAAATTCGCCTGCCGATTGTGGACTCATGGTCAGTCCACGACAGATTCGAGCCGCACGGGCTTTGCTTGGTTGGTCGCAGCAGGAGCTTGCCGACAAGGCCATTGTCTCGCTGAATGCGCTGGCCCGGTTGGAAAATGGCAAGGTGGATTCCCGTATCAGCACGTTGCAAGCTATTGAGGCGGCTCTGATAAAAGCGGGTGTCGAATTCCTGTCCGCTGGCCAAAAGGGTGAAGGTGTACGGCTCTTAGATCCTCGTGCTTGAATGTCCCGTTGGCGGAAGGGCTCGCACAGTTGCACTTGCCAAAGGTATCTCCTGCGGTGACGACAGGCAAAGTCGTGGTACTGTCGGAATCAGCCATGATCCGAGCTCGCTGAAGCTTGGGTGTGGTCAGCCTGGGCAGATGCCTATCATCAGCCCGTCAAGCAATTTGTCTAACGTCAGTCATTTAAGCTGACATTCGCACCAAAGTCAACCAAAAGACTGATTTTAGCTTGATGAGCCAAATTTCCGTGGAGCAATGCAGAGGCGCCAGAGCGATGCTCGGCTGGAGCCAAGCTGAACTGGCCCAATCAGCAAATGTTTCGCGCGCTACGGTCGTGGATTTCGAAAGAGGCTTGCGCGTCCCACATCGCAACAACCTCGGTGCCATTCGTGAAGCGCTCGAAGCTGCTGGTATAGAATTCATTCCGGAGAATGGCGGCGGTGCTGGTGTGCGCTTGGCCAAACGGCGCTAGCGGATCAGAACGCAACGCTTCGAAGCGATTCGCCCAACCTACACGAACTTTGGGGCGCTTTGCCCGGGACCATCCGTATAGGTGAGATGAAGCAACGCAGTCGAACCGCTATGTAGGTTCAATTGGAACGAGCTCGGTACCCAATGGGCTACAATTCCAGACTGCCAATTATGCGACTTTCGAGGCACAGCCATGAACTCTGCAGCCGCGTGACCATTGATTTCCAATCGCCTCTTGCGCCGCGTCGGAGCGCCTCATCCGACAGCAGATCGGGGAATCAAGGAACTTTCAAAAGGAATGCTGAAACGTATGCATTGGGCCCGATTACCCAGCGGATTTTGAAAGGCCTGCCGACTTCAGCCCCAGCGTTGGATAAAGCGCATCAACTGCGACAATGTCGGCATTTAGTTCGCCAATCATCCATTCCCTAACCTGCGCGACGATCGGGCGCGCGGGTTTGTCGCGCAGGCGAACGAGATGGCACTGGCGGCCCGTAATCATGAGCTGTTCGCGCGCCGGCACCAAAGCCCGCGTCCGCAGCCAGTGGGCAATGACGTTCAGCCAACCGAGCGCCACGCCTTGCCCGAGCAAGGCGGCCTGAACGACGATGGCATAGTCGGAAAAGATCATCGAATTGACAGCGTCCCCCTTGTTCAGTGGCGAGAATAGACCGGACCAGTTCGGCTGTGCGTCACTGAGATTGATCGTAGTGTCGGGCATCCGCTTCACATGGGTTGCCTCCGAACCATGGCTTTCTATGTAGGATGGGCTACAGATGGGAATAAGAATTTCCGGCATGATGAAGACGGCCTCGTGTCGTTCGTCCGAGCCATTGACGAAGCGCATTCCGAGATCCACATCATTCACCGGCCCCGCAAGCGCTCCCATAACCAGTTGAAACCGCAGATCGACAGCCGGAAACTCCTTTTTGAAGTCGGCCATCCGCGGCATCATCCAGTGGGTGGTGAAACCGGTCGAAACTGATAGGGACACCGTTTGAATGCCGATGCGGCGATCCTCGATCTCGCGCAAGGCATTTTCGATCCCTGAAAACCCTCTGGCGATCGCGTCGAACAGCAGCCGCCCAGATTCGGTCAGGCGGACACCACCGGGTTGACGCACAAATAACGTCGTCTCGAGATGCTCTTCCAGCCTTGCCACCATACGGCTGACGGCCGCAGGCGTCACGTTCAGCTCCTCCGCTGCCCTGGAAAAATTGCCGCAGCGAGCGGCGGCTTCGAAAGTAAAGAGGCCATTCATGGATGGCAAGGAGCGTCTCAATTTTTCCATTACACGATGTAACATAAGCCCGAACCTTTTTTCAATTGCGAAGCCCCATTTTCTTTGGTCTTCTGGCTATGATGGAAGGCGTTAGACCTTCAAGAAAATTTCAGAGAAATGGACTGTGTACCCATGCGGCACGTGGCAGGTGCGGGCATGAAATATACCTTCAGACTTCTACTCATCAAAGAATGCAGCATGCGCCAGACCAAGGGGCTGCTGATGAATTTTGTAGCGGAATCATATGATTGATGCGACAAAAGCAGATCGAGTAGGCGTTTCCATTCGCGCGGCCAGCAAGAGCTATGGACATTTTCGCGCACTGGACAATGTCAGTCTCGAGGTCGCTCCAGGCGAGTTCGTCTCCATTCTCGGTCCGTCTGGATCGGGGAAGACGACATTTCTGGGCGTTCTTGGCGGCTTCGTCCAACCGACATCCGGGTCGATCTGGCTCGGCGCCCGCGATATTACATTCGAGCCGCCGCACAAACGCGATATCGGAATCGTCTTCCAGAACTATGCTCTCTTCCCGCATATGAGCGTCGGGGAAAACATCACCTTTCCGCTGCGCGCGCGTCGCCTGCCGAAGTCAAACTGGGCCAACAAGCTGCAAGGCGCGCTCGATATGGTCGAACTGGGCGGATTTGAGAACCGGCGCGTCCACGAACTGTCCGGCGGGCAGCGCCAGCGTGTTGCACTTGCCCGCGCCATCATTTTCGAGCCGCGGCTGATCTTGATGGACGAACCGCTGTCGGCGCTCGACAAGCAATTGCGCGAATCCATGCAGATCGAGCTGAAACGGCTGCACCGCAAGCTCGGCGCGACGATCGTCTATGTCACGCACGACCAGCGGGAAGCTCTGACAATGAGCGATCGCGTCGCCATCATGAACAAAGGTCGCTTCGTCCAGATCGACACACCCGAACAGCTGCACGACCATCCCGCCGATTCCTTCGTCGCGCGCTTCATCGGGGAAGCAACCCTTTTGCCGGTCACGCGCGCCGGCAACGATACAGTAACGCTTGGCGACGCCGTGCTGCGCACATCGCGCAGCGTTCCCCAAGGTAAGGCGCTGTCTCTCGCGGTGCATTCGGAAAAACTTGTGGTCGCCGATGACAACGCGCCGCATGCGTCGAACAGGCTTTCGGGAACGGTGATCGAAACGCTCTACCAGGGCGAAAGCATCCGGGTATTTCTGAAATTGTCATCCGGCGGAGAGCTGAGCCTCAGGCTTCCCAGCAATCATGCCGGACGCTTGCACCTCAAGAAACCCGGCGAACCGATCACGGTAGCCCTACACCCCGAAGACACGATCGTCGTCCCGGACGCCCCCTGAGAACGCCCCGACTTGCCAAAAGGAAACCGCATCATGAAACTCAGTGAATTCAAGGTCATGACCTTCGATGTCGTCGGCACATTGATCGATTTCGAAACGGGCGTGCTCAATGCCGTTCGCGCGCTCGGCGGCGAAAAGGCAAAGGCTGCTTCCGACGATGCGATTTTCGAATCCTACAAGCGCGGCCGCGACAAGTTCTACGGCCGCTCGTCCTTCGCCATGAAGGATGTCTATCTGTCGCTGGCTACGGAAATGGACTTCGCCCGAGCGGAGGCAACGGCGGAAGCCTTCCAACTTGCGGTCCTGCGGTGGCCGGCCTTTTCCGATTCCGTCGAGGCTTTGGCGCGGTTGCGTCGCAACTTCCGCTTGGTGGCGATGACCAATGCCGATCGCACGGCGTTTTCGGCCTATTCGGCGACCCTGGGCAGTCCCTTCCACGACAGCGTCACCTGTGATGAAGCCGGATGCGCCAAGCCCAATCCACAGTTTTTCGCCTTCAACAAGGGCCGTCAGTCCGCCTCCGGCTACAAGCAATCGGAAATCCTGCACGTGGCCCAGAGCCAGCATCACGATATCGGCGTCGCTACGGAACTTGGCTACACGACCTGCTGGATCGAGCGACGTCAGGGCCAGGCAGGATTTGGCGGCACACCGGAACCCAAGATGCTCACCAGGCCCGACTTCCATTTCTCCTCGCTAAAGCAACTGGCGGACGCCGTGGACGCGGATCTGGCCGCAGGCCACAGGATCGCCAGCGCGGCCTGAGTGATGACCACGCACCCACCCTTTCCCGATATCCACTCGCTTTGGCAGGAGACGGCTGGTCCACGGCCTGTTTTCGGCAGACTGCCAGGAGATCGCCACTACGACGTGGCGATTATCGGTGGCGGCTACACCGGCCTATCAACGGCCCGGTATCTCGCTCGCCGAGGCCTGTCACCGGTGGTTCTCGAGGCGAACCGCATCGGCTGGGGCGCCAGCGGTCGCAACGGTGGCGTGGTTTCCGGAAAATTCCGCATCGCATTTTCGCAGATCTCCGAACGGTTCGGCTTGGAGGCCACCCGACGAATGCACGATCTCGGCATCGAGGCGATCGAGCATGTCGGCGAACTGGTGGAGGATTACAACATTGCGTCGGCCGATTATCGTTCGACCGGATCGCTGCGATGCGCGCACAATGCGGTTTCGCTCGAAGGATTGAAAAAGGAAGCTGCGTGGCTGCACGAGGCACTCGGCGACCCGGCCTGTTCTATTCTGACAGGCTTGGAGATGGGGACGGAAACCGGATCTCGGGATTTCGTCGGCGGCATGCTCAACACCCACGGCGGCATCATCCATCCACTTAATTTCGTGTTCGGCATCGCGGCCGGGCTTAAAGCGGCCGGCATCGACATTTTCGATAACACGCCCGTCACGGGGCTCAAGCGCGAGGGGATGGGCGTTCTGTTGGAAACGCCTTCCGGTGCGGTGACCGCCGCACAGGCGGTGGTCGCCACCAATTCCTATTCTGACCTGACGCCGGCTACCGCTGCCGTGCGTACCTCGATCATCCCGTTTCGTTCGGCCATGATCGCCACGGAACCGCTGACAGGCACAACCGGGGCCAATCTTCTGGCCAAGGACCGCAGCTACACCGAGACGCGGCGAATGATGCGTTGGTTCCGCAAGGCCGGAGACCGCTTGCTCTATGG
>NZ_RZTF01000046.1:0-13675 GCF_004023175.1 Mesorhizobium sp. M7A.F.Ca.MR.362.00.0.0 | reverse complement strand
GCTCTATGGCGGGCGTGGCGCCTTCGGCAAGAAGGATTCGCAAAGCGCTTTTACGGCTTTGCACAAGGCTATGGTTCGTCAGTTCCCGGAGCTTGCCGAGGCAACTGTTACCCATCGCTGGTCCGGTCTGGTCGCGATGACGATGGACAGCATCCCTCATGCCGGCCGGCTTGATGACCGGATCGTCTATGCGGTCGGGTACAACGGCACCGGCGTGGCGCTGGCCTCCAATATGGGAAAACACGTCGCCGCTATCGTAGCCGGCGAAAGCCCGGATCTGGGGCTTTTGACTTCGGAACGGCTGAAACCCGTTCCTTTCTACCCCATCCGGGAACCCGCTGTCCGGCTTGTCGCCGGATGGTACCAGTTCCTCGATGCAATCGGGCGCTAAGACCCAGCATTCAAGCGTCAAAACAGGGTTTGAAACCCTGCCAACAAGAGGAGAACGGACATGATACCGAAATTTTCCACGCTCGTGCTTTCCGCTTCAGTCATCGGTCTTTCCATCAGTTTTGCGTCGGCCGAACAGATCACGTTCGTCTCGCAAGGCGGCGCCTATCAAGAAGCCCAGACCAAGGCTATCCTCGACCCGGTGGCCGCACTGCTAGGCATCACCATCAACCAGGACAGCGCGCCGGATGCCTGGCCCGTCATCAAGACCCAGACGGCAACCGGCAAGCCGGTGTGGGACGTCGTCGACACGCCGACGCAGGATTGCATTCGCGGCGGACAGCAAGACATGATCGAAAAGCTCGATTTTTCCAAGATCCCCAATGCACAGAAGATGCCGGCGCAGTACAAGAGCCCTTATTCCGTAGCCTACGAATTCTATTCAAGCGTGCTCGCCTACAACAAGGACAAGTTCGGTGACAATCCGCCGAAAAGCTGGGCTGATTTCTGGGACGTGAAGAAATTTCCGGGCACGCGGGCGCTGCGCAACCATCCGCTCGCAACGCTCGAAGCGGCCCTGCTGGCGGATGGCGTACCGGCCGACAAGCTCTATCCGCTGGATGTCGATCGGGCCTTCAAGAAACTCGAGGAAATCAAGCCTTATGTCACCGTCTGGTGGACATCGGGCGCGCAGTCGGCGCAGCTTCTGGCCGATCGCGAAGTCGATATGGAAATGGCGTGGAACGGCCGCGTCACCGCAGTCGCCAAGGAAGGCATCCCCGTCAGCTACACATTCAATCAGGGCTTCCTTCAATATACCTCGCTGTGCATCCTGAAAGGTGCGCCAAACCTCGACACGGCGGTCAAATTCATCAACGCGGCGATGACGCCGGATATTCAAGCGAACTTCCCGGCCTATATCGATTACGGTCCGGGCAATCCGGAAGCCTACAAGACCGGTAAGATCACGCCCGAGCGCGCGGCTGAAATGCCAAGTTCCCCCGAAAATGCCGCCAGACAGGTTCTGGTGTCCGACGAATGGTGGAGCTCGAAGGCTGGCGAAGACGCGCAAAAGCGCTGGGCGTCCTTTATCCAGCAGTAAAGCATGTCGTCCGCAAGTGCGCAGCGGCTGCGGGAAGCGACCTGCATCAGAAAGCGCAAAGACGTCTTGGGAGGGTCATTGATGACGACAGCGATAGCAACCCCGTCCGACAATCACGAGCGCAGCGAGCAGAGGCTGATGCTTCTGCTTCTGGCGCCCGCGCTGCTGGTCGTCGGTGCGCTTCTGATCGTGCCCCTCGGCTGGCTGGCCTGGCAGTCGGTCTGGCAGGATGGTGGCTTCACCATCGTCAATTATCAGCGATTTCTAACCGATTCCGTCTACTGGATGACGTTCCTGGAGACCTTCCGCATCGCCTTTGTCGTCACGCTGGTAACCGTTCTGCTCGGCTATCCCGTCGCCTATGTGGCGGCGGGACTTCCACAGCGCTGGAGCATGGTGGTTCTGGCGCTGGTCCTATTGCCCTTCTGGACAAGCGTTCTGGTGCGCGCCTATGCCTGGCTGATCCTTTTGCAGCGCACTGGCATCGTCAATTCCGCGCTGAAAAGTGCCGGAGTGATCGACAGCCCGCTGTTGCTGGTTAACAATGAATTCGGCACCGTGCTTGCCACCATTCACATCCTTTTGCCCTTCATGGTGCTGCCTCTCTACGCCACGATGAAGAAGATCCCGCAGGAGCTGGTCATGGCCGGCTCAAGCCTCGGGGGATCCCCGATGCATGTCTTTCTGCGTGTCTTCCTGCCGCTGTCGCTGCCAGGCATGATTGCCGGCATGGTTCTGGTCTTCGTGCTGACGCTTGGCTTCTACATCACGCCAGAATTGCTCGGCGGCGGGCGCACCTACATGGTTTCCATGCTCGTATCGCGCAACATCCAAGTCTACAACGAATGGGGGGCTGCTTCTTCGATCAGCGTCGTCCTGATGATCTGCGTCTTCCTCGTCTTCAAGCTGGCAAGCCTTCTCATTCCCTTCGAACGCATCATCGGAACGAGGTGAGGCATGCGCGTTTCCAGTCTCCTGCTTTACGCCGTCGTTGCTCTTATTTTGGCCTGGCTGGTCATACCCATCGTCATCATTGTGCCGATGTCCTTTTCAAGCGCCCGGTTCCTGACCTTCCCGCCGCCGTCCTGGTCGCTGCGCTGGTATGAGGCATACCTCAGCAGCGCCGCCTGGATGCAGGCGACCCGCGTCAGCCTGATCGTCGCGGTTAGTAGCGCCGTGCTGGCCACGATTTTCGGGACGGCCGCCGCCTATGCGCTCAACATGACATCGTCGAAACTGGTGCGCAGCTTGCAGCTGCTCCTGCTTTTGCCGCTGGTCGTGCCCATCGTCATCACCGCCGTCGGCGTCTTTCTCGTCTATGCGCAAATCGGGCTGCTGGCGAGCATGACGGGCCTTATTCTCGCCAATACAATGCTCGGACTTCCCTATGTGATCACCTCGGTGCTGGTCGGCCTTCGCAAATTCGACCATACGCAAGAGATGGTCTCGCGCAGCCTCGGCATGAATCGGCTGCGCACCTTCTTCATCGTCACCTTGCCGCAGATCCGGCCCAGCGTCATTTCGGGCCTGCTGTTTGCCTTCATCTCCGCGATGGACGAAACGGTGGTTTCGCTGTTCATCTCGGGCGGTGAATACCAGACCCTGACCAAGCGCATGTTCACGGCGCTGCGCGACGAGATCGACCCGACAATCGCCGCCATCAGCTCGCTTTTGACTGCCGTTTCCTTCATCATGCTGATGCTGGTGGCGATCAACGCGCGCGGCAGTAAGCGGCGCACCGAGAAAGCCGGATGATCGTCGATCATCTGATCCTTGGGGGCGGCTCGGCCGGCTGCGTCCTTGCCGCACGGCTGTCGGAGGATCCAAACCGCACCGTGACGCTGGTCGAAGCCGGACGCAACATATCCGCCGATGACATTCCAGAGGCGGGGCGCAGCCGCTACCCCGGCCGCGCCTATCTCGACACAAGCAACATCTGGTCTTCCCTGACCGCGATGATGGGGTACGCCCGCTCCAACAGCGCGCCGCGTCTGTCGCGCCGCTATGAGCAGGCCAGACTTCTCGGCGGCGGCTCGGCCATCAACGCGCTGATGGCCAATCGCGGCGCGCCCTCCGACTATGCCGAATGGGTGTCGCTGGGCGCCACCGGCTGGGGCTGGGAGGAGTGCCTGCCCTACTTCAGGAAGCTCGAGGCAGACAGGGATTTTCAAGGACCGCTGCATGGCATGGATGGCCCGCTGACCATCCGCCGCATCAGCGATGCAAAGATTTCACCCTTCGTCGCACGCGTGATGAAAACGCTGGAGGCACGGGGACATCCGATCAAGTCAGACCAGAACGGCCCTTGGCAGGACGGCGCCTTTCGCGGCGCGATCGCGGTCAGCGATGCGGGCGACCGCCTGCCGACGTCCATCGCCTATCTGAGGCCCGAAGTGCGCAAACGGCCGAACCTCAAAATCGTGACCGACAGCATGGCAACGCGCATCCTCTTCGATGGGGCCCGCGCAATCGGCGCCGAGATATCGGGGCACCACGCAGGGACGATCATGGCCCGCGAGGTGATCGTGACGTCCGGCGCCATTCATTCGCCAGCACTCCTGCTGCGATCCGGCGTGGGGCCCGGCAACGAGCTTGCGGCTCTCGGCATTCCTGTTGTGGCATCGAGATCCGGGGTCGGACGAAACTTGATGGAGCACCCCTCGATCGCCGTTGCAGCCTTCCTTCCCTCCCACATGCGGGTGCGCGACAAAGGCGAGCATCACGAACAGGCGGTCTGGCGTTTCTCCTCCAACCTTGAGGGAACGCCGGCCGGGGACATGCATGCGGCCATCCTGTCGCGCTCGGGCTGGCATTCCGTTGGGTTGCGCATGGGCAGCTTGTTCTTCTGGGTCAACAAATCCTATTCGCGCGGAGTTGTGCGTCTTTCCAGCGCCGATCCACATGCGGAACCGGAGGTCGATTTTCGCATGCTCAGCGACGAGCGCGACCTTGAGCGGCTGAAGAGCGCTTTGCGGCTCGGTGCGCAGACCTTGTTTGATCCGACCATGGACGGCGCTCGCGGCACCGTTTTCCCCTCCAGCTACTCGCCGCGCGTCGCGAAAGTCGCCGTTCCCGGTCATTGGAATGCGCTGCAGCGGGGCGCCCTGTCGGCAATGCTCGACATAGCCGGGCCGCTGCGCGCAGGTCTTGTGCATTCCGTGATTACGATGGGGACAACCATGGGCGGATTGCTGAAGGACGATACCGCGCTGACCGAATTCATTTCCCGGCATGTCGCCGGAACCTGGCATCCCTCCGGCACCTGCCGCATGGGGACGCCTGATGATCCAATGGCAGTAACGTCGCCTTCCGGCAAGGTTTACCAAACGGAAGGTTTGCGTGTCTGCGATGCATCGTTGATGCCCTCGATTCCATGCGCCAACACGAATATTCCGACGATCATGATGGCCGAGCGCGTTGCTGACATGATCCACGCTGCGAACTGAACGGAACCGTCACGGCCAAGGCAACGCATGCCGGCTGCGAAGCGAGGCAACGGAGTCGACAATGGAGCCGATAGGGATCGTCGCCAGGAAGCACAGTGCAGACCAGAGGCATGCGACCCGGAATTGCTGATGCTCATGACAGCCACGATGTTTGCTTTCAAGGAACCAGCAAGATTGTACTCTCCGAGATGAGGCGCATGGTGGTCCGGGAGCATAGGGCCGACCAGGCCGGCACCATGGCGCGACAGAAGGCAACTACCCGAGGGTTTGGCTTGCCAAGGCATAGGTCCTCAGCGAGTTGCCGTCCGGAATGTCGGCGATGCCCTTGCCCAGCGACATGGTCAGCACCGTGTCAAAGACCGGCATTCCAGCGTGCGACAGAAAGGCGGCGAACTCGCCATTGTTCATGTGGGTGTCGATTCGCAGGAAAGACCCCGAGTGGTCGGCGACGTGTGGCCGAACGGTCGCCACGGCGTCGGCGTCGCTGTCCGCCACGACCGGACCCACGACATGGCCCCGCCCGAACGGCCGACAGAGCGCGAACGCGTTCAACGTGTCACCCTTGAAAAGACCATAGCCGGCCGAGTGTGCGAAAAGCTTCTCGATGAGCGCCGCCCGCCTCACGCCAAACCCTGCCGCGTCGAGCGCGATCACGGCGGGAATATCATTTTCGACCAAACTCCGGACTTCGCCGCGGGTATTTTCCTGCCCAACTGTCGTCTGCGCACGGACGATGCCCTGGCATTGATAAACGGTCTTCTCCGGCTGGAAGTCGAGCGAGAGATAGAGCCGCCTTGCCGCGCGCGTTGCGTTGAGGCGCAAGTCGCGGCCGACGACCTTGTCGAAGACCAGCTTCATCAACCATTGCCCCGCCCCCAACGTCTGGAGTCGCGGTGAGGTGATGACCATGCCCACGGTGGCGAAATCGGCACCATGCGTGAACCACATGGCCGAGCCGAGAACCCGGCCAATCTCATCGAGCGCCACCAACCCCTGCCCCGATTCACGCACGAATTGCCAATCCTCGGCGCGATGCGGCCATCCCACGGAGAGCGAGAGCGCGTGCAAACGGTCCAGTTCGACGTCTTCGATGTCGCCAATGCGCATCGAGAAGGTATCGATTTTCAAGCTTCCGGACGGCTTCAATTCCATGCCCCTGCAAGATTTCCTCACCAGAGCGCCACCCACTGATGCCACCCTCTGCCCGCCAACGCTAAACGAGCCGACCGGTACGATTTGCTCGAAAGCCGCGCTGCAACGCAAGATTCAACTGAAACATTTCAGCTTTCGGCACGCAATCGCGAAAGAACGCGCACATCCTCTTTGGAAATTTGGCAGCTTATGGTCGACGGCACCGATTCCGGCGAACCCGAAACGCTTTGAGGGCTGGAATGCACGTCTTCGACATCCTCGACCGTCTCGTCGCCTTTCCATCGGTCGCCGGCAGGCCGAACGGCGATATCGCCGGCTGGATCGAGACCTATCTCGCGGAACACGGAACCCAGGTCACCGTGGTTCCAGGGCCGGAAGGTGATCGTTCCAATCTTTTCGCGACGATCGGCCCCGCCAACGTCCCGGGCTACATACTGTCCGGCCATATGGACGTTGTTCCCGCCAGCGAGCCGCAATGGAGTTCGAATCCTTTCGCGTTACGGAAGGAGGGCGAACGGCTCTACGGACGTGGCACCACAGACATGAAGGGGTTTCTTGCAGCAGTGCTCGCGGCGGTGCCTGCGCTGGCGCGACTGCGCCTTGCCAGGCCAATCCACCTCGCCTTCTCCTATGACGAGGAAGTGGGATGCCGTGGCGTGCCGCATTTGATCGCCCGCCTTCCCGAACTTTGCGCAAAGCCGCTCGGCGTCATCGTTGGTGAGCCGAGCGGGATGCGCGCCGTGCGCGGCCACAAGGGCAAGGCGGCCGCCCGCGTGATCATCAACGGGCGCTCCGGCCATTCCTCCCGGCCCGATCTCGGGCTCAACGCCATCCATGCCATGGCCGCTGCGCTGGGCGCGGCCGTGAACGAGGCCGAACGGCTGACGCACGGTCCGTTCGACCCTGCCTTCGAACCGCCCTACTCCTCGCTGCAAGCGGGTGTGGTGGCGGGTGGACATCAGGTCAACATCATCCCCGACACCTGCACGCTGGACCTAGAGGCGCGCGCCATACTTGGCGTCGACCCGGCCAGCCTGCTGGCGCCGGTCAAGGCGCGGGCCGAGGCCCTTGCAGCCGATGGCTTTCGCATCGAGTGGACACCGATGAGCGCCTATCCGGCGATGTCGCTGCCGCCAGACGCACCGCTAGCGGGACTGCTGCATGCCTTGATCGGCGAGGTGCCGCTTGCCGCCGTCAGCTACGGTACGGAGGCCGGGCTTTACCAGGCCGCCGGGCTCGATGCGATCATCTGCGGCCCCGGCGACATCGACCGCGCCCACAAGCCGGACGAGTACATCCTTGCCAGCGAGCTCACGGCCTGCCAGCGATTGATCGAGGCCTTGGGCGCCCGCTGCGCGGCTTGACGAGGAACCGGAATGACATTTCTGTTCAACTCCGATGCGCGCCGCGGGGCGGTCTTCGCCGATGCCTTCGCGAGAGAGCTGCCGGACGTCCCCTTCACGATGGATGCCGCAAAGGTTGATCCCGACGCCGTGCGTTATCTGATCAGCTGGACCGTGCCGGATAATCTCGGCCGCTACAGGAACCTGGAAATCCTGTTTTCCATCGGCGCCGGCGTCGACCAGTTTCGCCTCGATGCGGTGCCTGCGAACGTGAAGATCGTACGCATGATCGAGGACGGCATCGTGCGCATGATGCAGGAATATGTGACGCTTGCCGTGCTCGCGCTCCACCGCAACCTGCCTGGATATCTGGCGCAGCAGCGCGCCGGCGAATGGACCGATATCGCGCAGCCGCAGGCCGGGTCGCGCCGGGTCGGCGTGCTCGGCCTCGGGCAGCTTGGCCAGGCCGTCCTCGACCGGCTGAAGCCCTTCGGCTTCCCGCTTGCAGGATGGAGCCGCTCGCCGCGGCGGATCGAGGGCGTGACCTGTCATCATAGCGAGCTCGGGCTGAACGAGATGCTCGCGGCCAGCGACATTTTGATCTGCCTGCTGCCGCTGACCGACGAGACGCGCGATTTTCTCGATGCCGAACTGTTTGCGAAACTGCCCAAGGGCGCGGCGCTCGTCCACGCCGGTCGGGGGCCGCAGCTTGACCAGGAAGCCCTTGTCGCCGCGCTCGACAGCGGCCACCTTTCGGCGGCGATGATCGACGTCACCGATCCCGAACCCCTGCCGGCGGGCCATCCGTTCTGGTCGCATCAAAAGGTCATTTTGACCCCGCATGTCGCCAGCGTCACCCAGCCCGCCAGCGCCGCACAGGCCGTTGTCGACAACATCAGGCGATACCGCGCCGGTCTTGACCCCATCGGGCTCGTCGACCGATCGCGCGGCTATTGAAACTCAACATGAAAGGCCATCCCTTGTCCCTGCTCAAGACCGTCGATACCAGTCCTGCCTTCCCACCGCGCGAATCCGGGGCGCTGCCCGAACGGCTGATTTCCGGCAACCCCGCCTTCAAGACCTGGGCGCAGGACGCCGCCAAGGACGACCTCGTCCATACCGGCGTCTGGGAGGCGACGCCTGGCGAAACGCGCTCGATCAAGGGCGAGACGTTCGAGTTCTGCCACATCCTCTCCGGCGTGATCGAAATCACGCCCGACGGCGGCAAACCGGTGACCTATCGCGCCGGCGACAGCTTCGTGATGAAACCTGGCTTCACCGGGATTTGGAAGACCATCGAAACGGTGCGCAAGATCTACGTAACCGTAGGATAACGGGAGCGTTCGAGGCGCCGGCCTCCGCAACAGATTTTGCCGTCTGTCATCGCCGGCACACAACAATCATCCGCGACCGATCGCCGAACGGTGCATGCTGCGCTGCTGCCCGCGTTAGGCTCTTGCGGAATATTCCAGAGTGGGTGCCATGGGCCTGAGCTTCGACCCGGATACCGTCTCCCTCCCCGTCGGCCATTTCATCGGCGGCGAGCTGATCGCGGCCGAGGGTGCGATCGAGATGCACCGACCGTCGGACGGCGAGCCATACGCCGCCTGCCCGGTGGCCGGCGCCGATATGGTCGACCGTGCCGTGGAAAGCGCCGAGGCGGCGCTGAAGTCCAGCAACTGGGGTGGTGTTCGGCCGCGCGAACGAACGAAGGCGCTCCAGGCCTGGGCCGACCTGATCGAGGCGGAGGCCGAAACGCTGGCCAGGATCGAGGCGCTGTGCTCGACCCGGCCCGTCGGCCAGCTCGTTGCCGGCGACATCGCCATCACCGCCGAGCAGATCCGCTTCTTTGCCGAGTTCGCCGACAAGGAAGGCAGCGAGCTCGTGCCGACCGACGACGCCACTCTCGGCATGATCATGAGCGAGCCCTATGGCGTGGTCGGCGCGATCACGCCCTGGAATTTTCCGATCTCGATGGCCGGATGGAAGCTTGGTCCGGCATTGGCCGCGGGCAATGCGGTCGTGCTGAAGCCGTCGGAAATGACGCCCTTCTCGGCAGTCTATATGGCGCAACTCGCCGTCAAGGCGGGCCTGCCGGCAGGGCTCATAAACGTGGTGCTGGGAGACGGTCCGACGACCGGCACGGCGCTGACCGGCCATCTCGAAATCGCCAAGGTCAGCTTCACCGGCTCGACCCGCGCCGGATCCGCGATCATGGAGAACGTCGCCCGCACTGGCGTCAAGCCGATGACGCTGGAACTCGGCGGCAAGAGCCCGCAAATCGTCTTCGCCGATGCCGATCTGGAGAAGGCGGCGACGGCCATCGCCGGCAGCGTCACCTTCAATGCCGGCCAGGCCTGCGTCGCCGGCACGCGCCTGATCGTCGAGCGGAGCGTGGCCGACCGGCTGACGGCCGCGATCCTGGAGAGGATGAAGGCGGTGCTGCCCGGCCCGACCTGGGACGACGCGACACAGTATTCGCCTGTTATCTCGGAGCGGCAGCGGGCGCGTGTCGACAGCATCGTGCGCGCCGCGATCGCGGCCGGCGGCGAATGCCTGACCGGTGGCGGCGTCATGGACAGCCCCGGCTATTTCTACCAGCCGACGCTGATCGCCGATGTCGATCAGGCCAATCCGGCGATCGTCGAGGAAATCTTCGGCCCGGTCCTGACCATCCAGACCTTCGAGACCGAGGAAGAGGCGCTGGCGCTGTCCAGCCATCCAACCTACGGGCTGGCTTCCGGCCTGTTCACCTCCGACCTGTCCCGCACGATCCGCTTCGCGCGCAAGCTTGAAGCAGGCACTGTCTGGGTCAACCGCTACAGCCGCTCACGCGACCATATCCTGCCGACCGGCGGCTACAAGCGCTCCGGCATCGGCAAGGATCTCGGCCGCGAGGCCTATCTCGCCAACCGCAGGACCAAGAGCGTCCTGATCAGCCTATAGAAGAGATGCCGATGAAGTCCTATTCGATCGCCCTGATCCCCGGTGACGGCATCGGAAGCGATGTGACCGCCGCCGCATGGACAGTGCTGGAAACGGCGGCCCGACACTCCGGCTTTGCGCTGACAGGAACCGAGTTTCCCTGGTCCTGCCGCTTCTTTAAAGAGACTGGCCGCATGATGCCTGAGGACGGCATCGAGACCTTGCGCGGCTTTGACGCCATCCTCCTCGGCGCCGTCGGCTGGCCGGCGGAGGTGCCGGATTCCGTTTCGCTGCACGGGCTGCTGCTGCCGATCCGCAAGGCATTCGTGCAGTACGCCAACATCCGGCCGCATCGCTTGCTGCCGGGCGTGACCGGCCCGCTGCGGGCGGAAGGTTTCGACATATTGTGCATCCGTGAGAACACCGAAGGCGAATATTCCGGCGCCGGCGGGCGCGTGCATCAAGGCACGCTGGATGAGGTCGCTGTCGAGACCTCGATCTTCACCCGTGCCGGCGTCGAGCGCATCCTGCGCTTCGGCTTCGAGCAAGCGCGGTCGCGTCGGGGCAAGCTGGCCTCCGTCACCAAGTCCAATGCGCAGAAATATTCGATGGTGTTCTGGGACGAGATCACGCGAAAGCTGGCCGCGGAGTACTCTGACGTCGCCGTGACAAGCTATCATGTCGATGCGCTCGCCGCGCGCATGATCATGGCGCCGGAGAGCCTCGACGTGGTCGTCGCTTCCAACCTGTTCGGCGATATCCTCACCGATATCGGCGCGGCGATCCAGGGCGGGCTCGGCTAAGCCGCCTCGGCCAACATCAATCCCGGCCGCTCGGCGCCGTCGATGTTCGAGCCGGTGCACGGCTCGGCGCCCGACATCGCGCATCTGGGCATCGCCAATCCGATCGCCACCATCTGGTCCGGCGCCATGATGCTCGAACATCTCGGCGAAAAGGCTGCGGCCGACCGCGTTATGAAGACGGTCGAAGCCACCACCGCCAGAGGCATAGGCACCATTGCCGGCAAGGACCGGACCGAGGCCATCACCGCCGCTGTCGTCGCGGCACTCACCTGATTGCAAGGTTGTTTTCGATGAAAAACCTGAAAGATAAAAGTCTCCTCCGCCAAGCCGGCCTGATTGGCGGCAAGTGGGTCGCTGCCGGCTCCGGCGGGACGGTCGACGTCATCGATCCGGCAACCCAGGCGGCGATCGGCACAGTCCCCGACATGGCCGGTCCGGACACACGTGCGGCCATAGAGGCCGCGGCGTCCGCTTATCGCGATTGGAGAAAGAAAACCAACGCCGAGCGCGCTGCCCTGCTGGAGGCCTGGCATGGCCTGATGCTTGCTCATCTGGACGATCTCGCGCTGATCCTGACGACCGAACAAGGCAAGCCGCTGGACGAGGCCAAGGGCGAGATCCGCTACGGCGCGTCCTTCGTCAAATGGTTCGCGGAGGAAGCGCGCCGCATCAATGGCCACACCATCCCCTCGCCCACCTCCGACCGCCGCATCATCGTGCTGAAGGAACCGGTCGGCGTGTGCGGCATCATCACGCCGTGGAACTTCCCCAATGCGATGATCACCCGCAAGGTCGCGCCGGCATTGGCTGCCGGTTGCACGGTGGTGATCAAGCCATCCGAGTTCACGCCCTATTCGGCGCTGGCGCTCGGCGTGCTTGCCGAGCGCGCCGGCATCCCCGCCGGCGTCATCAACATCGTCACTGGCATGCCCACGGAGATCGGCAACGAGATCATGGCGAACGAGGCCGTCCGCAAGATCTCCTTCACCGGCTCGACGCGGGTCGGTTCGCTGCTGATGCGCGGGGCGGCCGACAGCGTGAAACGGCTCAGCCTCGAACTCGGCGGCAACGCACCCTTCATCGTCTTCGACGACGCCGATCTCGATCTCGCCATCGAGGGTGCGCTGGTCTCCAAGTTCCGCAATGGCGGCCAGACCTGCGTCTGCGCCAACCGCATCCTCGTCCAGGCCGGAGTCTACGAAAGCTTCGCCGAGAAGCTCAGCGCACGCGTCAACGCCATGACAGTGGGGCCGGGCACGCAGCCGGGCGTCGCCATCGGGCCGATGATCAACATGGCGGCGGTCGAAAAGATCAAGCGTCACGTCGAGGACGCGCTCGCCAAGGGTGCTGCGATCATCACCGAGAAGCCGGCTCTGCCGGACGGTCCTCAATATGTCGCGCCGCTGGTGCTGACCGGCGCCACGAAAGACATGCAGCTCGCCGGCGAGGAAACCTTCGGCCCGGTCGCGCCGCTTTTTCGTTTCGAGACGGAAGAGGAAGCGATCGCGCTGGCCAATGGCACGCCCTATGGGCTTGCGTCCTACTTCTACACCGAGAATTTGAAACGCGCCTGGCGCGTCGGTGAGGCGCTGGAGTTCGGCATGGTGGGCTTGAACACCGGCTCGGTCTCGATCGAGGTCGCCCCCTTCGGCGGCGTCAAGCTGTCCGGCCTCGGGCGAGAGGGCGCGCAGGCCGGCATCGAGGAGTATCTAGAGATGAAGAGCTTCCACATCGGCGGGCTGGGCTGAAGCCCCGATCGGGCCGGATCGGCGATCACTGAATACGGTCGAGCGCCTTGTAGTAGAGGCCGACCATCGGCAGGAACCAGGGTTTGCCGGAGTATCCGGGAATGGACGGCCATTCGAGCCCCTTCATCGGATTGCGATCTTCGCGGCCGAGCATGGCATCGGCGAGGATGATGCCGAGATGGGTGGAGAGCTGCGCGCCGTGGCCGGAATAGCCCATCGCGAACCAGACACCGTCATGGTAACCGGCGCGCGGAAAGCGGTCCTTGGTCATGTCGACCAGCCCGCCCCAGCAATAGTCGATCTCGACCTTGGCGAGTTGCGGGAAGATCGCCGCGAGGCCTGCCCGCAATATCTCTCCGCTCCTGGCATCGGAGCGCTGGTCGGATGTCGCCGAAAAGCGCGCGCGGCCGCCGAAGATCAGCCGCCTGTCCGGCGAAAGCCGGAAGTAATTGCCGATGTTCATCGAGGTCACGCATGTCCGGTTGCCCGGCATGGTGGCAGTGATCTCAGCGTCACTCAACGGCCGCGTGGCGATGATGAAGCTGCCAACAGCGATGATCCTGCGGCGGAAATAGCCGAAATCAGGCGTGGTGTAGGCGCCGGTCGCCACCAGCACATTGTCGGCGCTGATCCGGCCACGCGAGGTGGTCAGCTCATGCCTGCCGCCGGCCTGCGTGTGGTCGGTAACCGCCGCGTTCTCGTGGATCACGGCTCCATAGCGGGCGGCTGAAGTGGCGAGACCCGCCACATAGCGGCCCATATGCAT
>NZ_RZTF01000470.1:0-4466 GCF_004023175.1 Mesorhizobium sp. M7A.F.Ca.MR.362.00.0.0 | reverse complement strand
TGCCTTCATCAGTTTGTTGTGCTGGGCGACCAGCAGGTTCTCCAGCAGGGTCATGCCGGAGAACAGCCGAATGTTCTGGAAGGTGCGCGCCACCTTGGCGCGCGCCGGGATTTCATGGTTGGGCAGCCGCTCGAGCAGGAAGGTCGAACCATCGTTCCGGTTGAGCGTGATCATGCCTTCCGACGGCTTGTAAAAGCCGGTGATGCAGTTGAACACCGTGGTCTTGCCGGCGCCGTTGGGGCCGATCAGCGCGGTGATCTCGCCGCGCTTGGCGGCGAAAGACAGATCGCCGATGGCCACCAGGCCACCGAACTTCATCGACAGATGATCGACCTGCAGGATAGCGTCGTTCGCGCCGGAATTGGCCTTCTGAACAGGGTTCGCATTCATCAGCCGTGTCCTTCCTTGGTGAAGGAGCTTGAGACAGCCTTTCGCTCCTTGAGGAAGGCGGTTGGTTCACGACTGCCGACGAAACCACGCGGCTTCCACAGCATGACGATGACCATGGCCATGCCGAACAGAAGCATACGGTAGAGTTCCGGGGTGAAGTCCGGCCCGAAGACCTGCTTGAGGAAGTCGAGTTCGCGCAGCGCCTCGGTGCCGCCGATCATCACCATGGCGGCAACCGCAATGCCGACCAGCGAACCCATGCCGCCGAGAACGACGATGGCCAGAATGATGGCCGATTCCAGGAAGACGAAGGATTCCGGGCTGACGAAGCCCTGCCGTGCGGCGAAGAACGCGCCGGCGAAGCCGCCGAACATCGCACCCGTGGCGAAGGCTGTAAGCTTCGTGGTGGTGGTGTTGATGCCGAGCGAGCGGCAGGCGATCTCGTCCTCCCGCAACGCTTCCCAGGCACGGCCGACCGGCATGCGCCGCAGCCGGATGGTGACGAAGGCTGTCAGCAGCGCCAGCGCCAGGATCAGGTAATAGAGGAAGATCTTGTAGTAGGCGCTCGAGGTCGCGAGATTCAGCACCTTGGCGATGTAATTGGGGTCCGACACGTTGAAGGTCATCAGGCCGAAGAAGGTGACCTTCGGGATGCCGGAAATACCGGCCGAACCGTTGGTGACCTCACGCCAGTTGATCAGCACCAGGCGGATGATCTCACCGAAAGCCAAGGTGACGATCGCCAGATAGTCGCCGCGCAGGCGCAGCACCGGGAAACCGAGCAGCACGCCCCAGAAGGCGGCCATGGCGCCGGCGGCCGGCAAAAGGATCCAGAACGACAGGCCGTATTGCGTGCCGAGCAGCGCATAGGCATAGGCGCCGACCGCGTAGAAAGCGACATAACCGAGGTCGAGCAGGCCGGCGAGGCCGACGACGATGTTCAGGCCCCAGGCCAGCATCACATAGATCAGGATCTGGATGCCGAAATTGTCGACCCATTTCAGCGAACCTTGCAGCCCGCCGACGAATGACCAGGACATCAGCGACAGGATCGCCACCACCAGGATCGGATAGAGGATCAGTGCGGCAATGCCGAGTTTGGTGAAGTTGGCGTGAATGAAACCGCGGAAATAATAGATCACGCAGGCCAGCACGTAGACGATCGCCAGGGCGCGCAGGAACTGCAGATAGCCGGCCGGCACGGCTCCCACCCATCCGACGAGAGAGCTGTTGACCGCAAACAACACCACCGCCGCGACCAAGGCCACAATGAAGGCCGGCAACTGGAAGAAACGCGACGCCACGCTGGCCGGCAACAGGCCAGTGGCGATGTCGGTGATCTTCTGGTTGGCGAGGAAGGGCTGGCCATAAGCGACATAGAAGAAGCGCCCGATGGCCGTGGCGATCACCACGGCGGCAAGCAGGCCCCAGCGCGTCGTCAGGACCAGTTCATTGGAAATGTTTTGACCGGTCTTCAGGCCGATGAACAGCACGAACAGGCCGAACGATATGGCAGCGGCATAAAGTGACTCGCGCAACGCGCGCTGCATAGGCGTGGCGACGGTGTCGCGCTCCGGAGATACGGTGACGGCCATGGTCTCAGACCTTTTCGACTTCTGGCCGGCCCAATATGCCGGAAGGCAGGAAGATCAGCACGATGGCCAGGATCGAGAACGCCGCGACGTCCTTGTAGTCGATCGAGAAATATGCCGACCACATGCTCTCGATGAAGCCGATCATCAGCCCGCCGAGCACAGCACCCGGCAACGAACCAATGCCGCCCAGCACCGCCGCCGTGAAGGCCTTCACGCCCGGCGTGAAGCCATCCGAGAAGGCAATGACGCCGTAATACATCAGGAACAAAGTGCCGGCGACCGCGGCAAGGGCCGCACCCATGATGAAGGTGATCGAGATCGTGCGGTCGACATCGATGCCGAGCAGCGCCGCCATCTTGCGGTCCTGCTCACAGGCCCGTTGCGCTCGCCCGAGCGAGGTCTTGTTGACCAGATACCAGAACAGCGCCAGCAGCAGCGCCGTGACGACGACGATGATGATCTGCTTCAGCGACACGCTGATGCCGTTGATGTTGTAAACCTGGCTGACCATCGGCGGGATCGGCTTGTTGCGGGGACCCTGCGTCACCTGGACGAAGTTCGACAGCGCGATCGACATGCCGATGGCGGTGATCAGCGGGGCCAGTCGGAACGAACCGCGCAGCGGCCGGTAGGCGACTTTTTCAATCGTCCAGTTGTAGAGGCTGGTGAGCAGCATCGCCACGATCATCATGACCAGCAGCGCCAGCACAACCGGCACGGAATAGAACAGCGCGCCAAGGGCGAGGAAGACGATCAGTGCTGTGAAGGCACCCACCATGAAGATGTCGCCATGGGCGAAATTGATCATGCCGATGATGCCGTAGACCATCGTGTAGCCGATCGCGATCAGCCCATAGATCGATCCCAGCGTCAGCCCGTTGATAAGCTGCTGGACAAAGTACTGCATGTGTACATGGCTCCCCTGGAATGTCGCCCATGCAGACGCATTCCTTTTCGTATTTCCCCTAGTCGTAAAGTTTCGAGCCCGGATTGCAACGTCATTTTTCAATCGTCATGCGTGTTTTCGAAGCACGCTGTCCGATTGCCCGTTTTCCATCATCCGGCCCCTGGACTATCGCGGACCCTACCATTGGCATAACGCAATGTCTTTGACGATTCGACCGCATCATGCGCTCCGTTTCGAAGAAATCGCCGTCAAAATTAGGTGATGAAAGGAATCCTTGCGTTTTTGGCACGATCCATTTTTCAAGCCCTCGCTTTCCGCAGGGTCAGGATTCCCATCACTTGACAACAAATCCATGCGCGAACGGGTCGCGGTCGTCGATGAAGATGGTGTTCAGTCCGGTCATCCGCGCCCAGCCGCCGATCGAGGGAATGATGGCCGGTTTGCCGGCCACGGTGACGTCCTTTTCGACCTTGCCCTTGAACAGCGAACCGATGATCGATTCATGCACGAAGCTGTCGCCGGCCTTGAGTTTGCCCTTGGCATGAAGCTGCGCCATGCGCGCCGAGGTGCCGGTGCCGCAGGGCGAGCGGTCGATCGCCTTGTCGCCGTAGAACACGGCATTGCGGGCATCCGCCCCATCCACCGTCGGAGCACCGGTCCACAGCATGTGCGACAGCCGGTTGATGCCAGGATTCTCGGGATGGACGAAGGAATATTTCTCGTTGAGCCGCTGGCGCACCACCGGGCTCCAGGCGATGAAGTCGCCCGCCGAATAATCGGCCATGTCGCGATAGTTCTTCTGCGGTTCGACGATGGCGTAGAAGTTGCCGCCATAGGCGACGTCGACGGTGATTTCGCCGAGCCCAGGGCATTCGATCGTCAGCCCCTCGGCATGGAGGAAGGACGGCACATTGGTGATGCGCACCTCCTCGACATAGTCGCCGACCTGTTTGTATTCGGCGATGACAAGTCCGGCCGGCGTGTCGAGCCGAAGCACGCCCGGCGTCTTCGGCTTGATCAGACCGTGCTCGATCGCCATCGTCACCGTGCCGATGGTGCCATGGCCGCACATCGGCAGGCAGCCGGAGGTTTCGATGAACAGGATGGCGATGTCGCAATCCTCGCGCGTCGGCGGATAGAGGATCGAACCGGACATCACGTCGTGGCCGCGCGGCTCGAACATCAGGCCGGTGCGGATCCAGTCATACTCGGCCAGAAAATGCGCACGCCGCTCCATCATCGTCGCGCCCTGCAGCAGCGGGCCGCCCCCAGCGACCAGCCGCACCGGATTGCCGCAGGTGTGGCCGTCTATGCAGAAGAAGGATTTCTTGGCCATGACGCTCCTCGAAAATCAAAACCCGAAAATATCAAAATCGTTGCGGACTGAAGGGGCCCAGTTCGATCGGTGGAGTCTGCCCCAGGACAAGATCCCTGATCAACCGTCCGGTGGCCGCCGCCTGGGTCAGGCCGAGATGGCCATGGCCGAAGGCATAGACCACCGACCGCTTTCCCGGCGCGCCGCCGATGACTGGCACTGAATCCGGCAGCGAGGGGCGGCCCAATTATGCCAGGTC
>NZ_RZTF01000469.1:0-4469 GCF_004023175.1 Mesorhizobium sp. M7A.F.Ca.MR.362.00.0.0 | reverse complement strand
CGTCGGGACAGTGGATCGTCATGAGCAAAACGAAGGCCGGCCCGTTGAACTTCGGGTCCCGCATCGGGCTCAACGATCTAGCGAAGAAGCGTTCCGAGATGGAGCGTGAAATCACCGCCCAGCACGAGGCCGCAAGGTCTGCTAACGTGGCCGCCCGCAAGGAGGCCCGTGCCCAGCTCTGGTCGGCGATGGAAGACCGCCGCAAGACAGTCGAGGAGTGGGAGCTGAAGCACAGCAAGACCCACGGAATCGTCACCGGCTACGTCGCCAAGCGCCTCCGCAAAAACTACGAGGAGGAGCTGTCGAACTTCAACAATCCGTTCAAGCCGCCGACAGCACCCAAAAAGCTGTTCAAGGGACCCCGAGGTATCGGACGGTCCTTCGACTAACCCCTCAAGGCCCCGGCTCACCACCGGGGTCTTTTCTTTTCAGGAGAACACATGAGCGCCAGCCTCTCCGAGGCCATTAAGAACGAAGCTCTGCGGATCGGCGCTGACCCGCAAGACCTTGCCACCGCCATGTCCCTACGAGACCGGCGGCACTTTCGACATCTGGCAGGCAGGCCCGACGACCAAATGGGGTCAGCACCGGGGCCTCATTCAGATGGGCGAGCCGCAGCGCCAGAAGTACGGCTACTACAAAGGCATGTCCGTGGAGGATGCCGTTCACGCTTCGGCCAACTATCTGGTCGACAGCGGCTTCAAGCCCGGCATGGGCCTGCTCGATATGTACTCCACCATCAACGCTGGCGCCCCCGGCCTCTACGATCGCTCTGACGCGGCGGCTGGCGGCGCTCCGGGCACCGTCCGGGACAAGGTTGAGCAGCAGATGGAGGCCCACAAGGCCAAGGCTGCATCGCTCCTCGGCGGCAACTATGTGCCACAGGTTGCCAACCCCTATACCGATACGGACGCGCCACAGACCAACTATAACACCTACGACCAGAGCCGCACCCCACCGGCCCCTACGCTGGTCGATGTCACGCAGCAGAAGCAAGACGAGGAGGCACGAGGCCCGCAGGCTTACACCTCATGGGGCGACCAGATTTACGACAGCGGGGCACAGAATTGGTACACCGCCAAGCTATACCGCTGGGCCACTCAAGGTGCCGTCGATCCCCAGGATAACGGCTGGACCGAGGACCAGTGGAAGCACATTACCGAGACCCTCCCCGAGCAGTATCACGACTACGTTCTGACCGGCACCTCGGAGTACAACCGGAACCTCCGGCTGAAGTACGCCACCGAGATGGCCGACCGGGACGTTCGGGCCGAGAAATCGGGAACCGTAAGTTCCCTGACGGCTGGCGTTATCTCCGGGATCGCCGACCCTGTGCTGTTGCCTGCGATGGTCTTCGGTGCCGGCGAGGCCGCCGCTGTTTGGAACACTGGGCGCTCCTTCGCTGCCAAAGTGCTAGGCGGTGCCCTCCTGGGCGGCACGAGCAACGCCGCTCTCGAACTGGGCGCACACTACGGTCTCGATGATCCTCACACTGACGCGCTCGCGGCGTTTGGCGTAGGGGCTCTGCTCGGGGGCCTGACGGGTCCTCTGGCCCGCAACCCGGCAACTGTCGTGGAGCGGGACTTGATGACCAAGACCGGCCTCGACGCAATCGAGCAGGCCAAGTCTCGCGCCCTCCAGTCCAACATGCCATCCATGGTGAGTGATGTCAGCTCTGCCGGCGCTGCCCGCAACACGGACAGAATCGTTCCGTTCAACCCCACCGATTGGGGCATTGACGACGAGGCGGTGGATCGCGGCTTCGGCGGTAAGCTCCGCTTCGACGTGGCCGGCCAGCTCACCACGAGCGAGAACCCCCGCGCCCGCCTCGCCGGCTTCGCCATGTTCGAGGAGACCGCCGGCACCAAGGGCCACGCCGTCCTCGACGCCCCCACGTCGATCCGCGCCACGGCTCTGGAGCGCAAGCTGCTAGGCAACCGCAACTCGGTCTATCAGGTCGCCCTGCGCGACTACGTGGCGGAAGGGTCGTCCCTGCTCAACCCCCTCGCCCGCGCCCGGAAGGCCGACGAGTTCCACCGGGCGGTCAACGCCTTCATGACGGACGAGCACCCCTCGCCCGACGTAAGCCCGCATATCGTCAAGGCGGCATCAGCTCGCAAGCAGTTCTACGATGCTTGGGCTGGTGAGTTGGAACGCGCCTTCCCCGGCCTCTCCGTCAAGCAGCAGGGCTTCTACTCGCCGAAGGTTGCGGACCACAACCGCATCTCCGAAATCGACCGACTGGTTGACGAGGAGACCATGCACAAGTTCATCGCCGAGAGCATCCGCCGTGCACATGGTGAGATAGAGGATGACCTCCTCAAGAAGATGTCGAAGGGCTACTGGGCCAGTATCCGCAAGGCCGGCTATGGCATTGAGGACAGCATCGCCGGGGCTCTCGGGCTGGGCGACAAGCAGGCATTCAAGGAAGCCTTCAAGCAATCCCTTCTGGAGAGCGACGGGCTCGCCGACGAGGACCTGGACAAGGTGTACGACCTTTTCTCCGGCGTCGTGGATGAGACCAAGAAGACCGCTGACGGCTCAAAGGGCGTCGGCTATCTGAAGCGCCGCACGGTGATGAAGTACGACTACGCCGCCAACGTCCGCACCAAGACAGGCGAGATGCTCCCGCTGAAGATGGACGACCTGTTCATTCAGGACGCCGAGTTTCTCGACCGCCGCTACGCCCGCACCATGTCAGGCCGGGTGGCATTCGCGGACATGAAGGTTCGCGACCCGGTGACGGACGAGTTGATCTTCGACGGCATCCGCTCCGAGGCTGACCTGACCAAGTTCAAGAACTGGGTCCGGGAAGGGTTCCGCCAGCTAGGCAAGCCCGTCTCCGAGGTACAGTCCAAGATGGAGAACGCCATCGAGAACATCGACTTCGGCTGGAAGCGCATCAACGGCATCCCGGTCTACGGACAGGAGAAGGCTTACGCCCAGTGGGTGCGCCGCTTCAAGACCCTTCAGTTCATCCGCCTGATGTCCAACATGGGCCTCAATCAGGTGCAGGAAAGCTGGAAGGTTGCGTCGATGACCGGCTTCCGCGCGTCGATGCAGCAGCTCCCCGCAATCCGCCGTATGGTGGACGAGACTGGCCGTTCGGTCCCCAAGAGGGACGCCCTGCTCGCCGAGCTGGAGCACATGTCCGGCGTTGGTCTCGACGGTCTGGTGGGCAAGTTCGACTTCCGCTTCGCGGACGACCGCATCGGCGCTGGGGCCTCCTCACGGCTGGCCAACGGCCTCGATATGGCGCTCGACTGGGGCCAGCGAATGACGGCTGAAGTGTCCCTGATGAGGGGCATTCAGGACTACCAGCAGAAGTGGGCCGCGAAGGCCGTGGCCCAGCACCTCTTTGACATCGCTCGCAAGACCGCTGTCGAGGGCGGCGGGTTCGACCTGACCAGGCTCACAGGCAAGGGCACGGAACGTCTGGCAACGGTCGGCATCGGTGACGAGCAGGCCCAGTTGATCTTCGGCAACCTCCTGAAACACGCGGAGAAGGACGGCAAGAAGCTCGTCTCCCTCGGGTCGAACAAGTGGGACCCGAAGGCAGTGACCGAGTTCTCCTACCTCCTCAACCGCTACACCGACAGGCTCGTTCAGGCCAACGACGTGGGCGGTTTGGCGAAGTGGATGAGCAACCCGGTGGCCTCCTTGTTCACCCAGTTCCGCAGCTTCGTGCTCGGCGCTTGGTCGAAGTCCACACTCTACGCGATCAACCACATGGACCCCCGCATGGCGGTCACGCTGATCGGCGAGATGGCACTCGGTACGGCCACTTTCGCAGTCCGTCAGGCTCCCCAGTTGGCGACCGACGAAGGCTACGACAAGTACTTCGAGGAGACCCTTGATCCGGTTAACCTCGCCAAGAACGGCTTTGCCCGTACGGCGACCTCCTCGATCCTCCCTATGCTGATGGACAGTGCCCTAATGTGGACCCCGGTGGGGCCGCAGTTCGGTTCTGCCCGCGCCTCCGGTGCCCCGCAGGACGCCCTGTTCGGCGCTCCGGCTGGTAACCAGCTCCAAGACGCCGCCCGGTTCTCCAAGGGCGTCATCCGCAGCAATATGGAAGGCCGTGACATGGCCCAGTCCGAGCTTCGCGCCGGCTGGAACGCCTTCGTGCCGCTGGGTAACTTCATACCCTTCTCGGCGCTGTTCTCCCACCTGATTGAGGACCGTCGCGAGACGCCACCTCGCAACCGCTAACTCAACGGCCCTCGGATGACCTCCGGGGGCCTTTCTCCTTTTGAAGGACGCTATGGCATACACACCTAACATCGTAGCCGGCAACGGCTCGGTGACCGACTTTCAGGTGCCCTTCCCCTACCTTCGGCAGGCCCATGTGGGCGTGAAGGTGAACGGGGTCGTGGTCACAAAGACCTGGGTAAACGCCGGTATGATCCGAGTGTCGCCCGCCCCCGGATCAGGCATCCGCGTGGAGGTCTACCGGGACACCCCCTCGG
>NZ_RZTF01000468.1:3984-4485 GCF_004023175.1 Mesorhizobium sp. M7A.F.Ca.MR.362.00.0.0 | reverse complement strand
CTCCACCGGTCCGTCATCCAGCAGGATGACATCGGCGATGCGGGCGGCAATATCCAGGTCGGCTTCGCTCAAGCCCGACAAGACGAGCACTGGCGTATCCTGCGGCGAGCGTGCGACGTTCAGCGGTCCGCGCACGGAAAAGAACTCGCCCTTATGGTCGAGCAAATGCATCTTTTCGGGGTCATGGAAGCGGCCGCCGCTCTGGTCGAACAGCAGCGCGTCCGCATCCCAGCCCCGCCACAGACCTTGCACGATGCCGATACATTCCTCACTGCGACGGCGGAAATCGTCGGGCGAAAATCCCCCGGGCCGGCTGAAATTGGCTGCTTCCCGTGGCGCTTGCGTCATGGTTGCGTTCCAGCCACTGGGCCATGGCTGATAATGTCGAGCGAGGCGAAACGGCGCGCCAGATTGTATGGCTGGTGGGCGACGGTCGATGCCGCGGCGACGAGCCCGATCCTGCTTGTGACAGTCGCCAATGCGGCCAGCAAAGTGGTCGCT
>NZ_RZTF01000468.1:0-3974 GCF_004023175.1 Mesorhizobium sp. M7A.F.Ca.MR.362.00.0.0 | reverse complement strand
CGTCGAAGGGCATCGGGCTGGTCGCGGCACCGCCGCCGGACGCCGGTGCGGAATCGGCAAGCAGCACCATGTCCAGGCCCGCTGCTTCGGCCTTTTGCACGAAACCAGTCAGGCGGCTGAATCCCGGTTCCGGCGATGGATCGGCGATCCCCGGAAACAGCGAAACGGCAAGATGCATTGTGGCGCCGCTGTCCATCGATGGTGCCTGCGAGACGAAATACCACCCGAACTATGTTCGCCACTTCAGGGGATGGCAACCGCTGGCGCTGGGCCAACCGCCGGTCACGTGGAGGCCAGCATTATTTCCCAGCCAACAGATCGTTGATCAGTCGCTGGCAGCGCTCGGCCATGAAGTCGAGCAGCAGCCGCACTTTTGGATCCTGCAGCTTCTTGTGCGGATAGACGGCGGCGAACTGCACCGGTGTCGGCGGCGTGCTGCTCAGGATCACCTTCAGCCGCCGGTCGCGGATGAACGGCTCGACCTCAAAGCGCGGCTTGTTGATGATGCCGCGGCCTGAAAGCGCCCAGCCGGTCAGCACGTCGCCATCGTCGGTGTCGTAGGGTCCGTGTACCTCGAACTTCTGCGGGCCCGTGGGGGTCTGCAGCGTCCACACATATTCGCGCGCGCCGGAATAACGCAGCATCAGGCAGTCGTGCTTCTTGCCGATCAGTTCCTGCGGCTCGATCGGTTCGCCGCGCGCCTCGAGATATTTCGGCGCCGCCACCAGCACGCGCTCGCATTCCATGATGCCGCGCATCCTGAGGCTGGAATCCTCGATGATGCCGAGCCGGAAGGCGACATCGATGCCTTCCTTCATGATGTCGACATTGTGGTCCGAAAGCCTCAGCCTCACCTCGATGTCTGGGTATTTGTCGTGAAAATCGGGAATGCCCGAGGCCACCAACCGACGGCCGAGGCCCAAGGGGGCGGTGACGCGGATGGTGCCGCGCGGCTGGCCGGATAGCGCCGAGACCGCGGCTTCCGCTTCGGTGATCGCCTCCAGCACCTGCTTTGCGCCCCCGTAAAAAACCGTGCCGTGCTCGGTCGGCATCAATTGCCGCGTCGTGCGGTTGAACAGACGCACGCCCAGGTGCTTCTCCAACTCCTTGATGCGGTTGGAGGCGACCGCCGGCGAAATCCGCATGTCGCGCCCGGCCGCCGACAGATTGCCGAGTTCGACGACACGAACGAAGACGGCAATGTTGTCGAGATAGGCCATGCGGTTTAGTGGCTTTCCTGAGGCCGCCTTCGGGCGGCTCCCATCCTGCTGCGTGTGACTACCCTAGTATTTTCCATTTTTTTTTGAAAGTCATCGTGCACCTCACCTCTTTCCGTTTGCGCGCCACACCGTAAAGTCACCCGATCGGCAGGGACGACTTCAATGATGGATTTCGCGATTTTCTGGGACTGGCTGAGTTTTGCCGTGCGCTGGCTGCACGTCATCACCGGCATCGCCTGGATCGGCTCGTCCTTCTACTTCGTCGCGCTCGACCTTGGCCTGCGCCAGCGTCCGGGCATGCCCGTCGGCGCCTTCGGCGAGGAATGGCAGGTGCATGGCGGCGGCTTCTACCACATCCAGAAATATCTCGTGGCACCAGCCGAAATGCCGGAACACCTGACCTGGTTCAAATGGGAATCCTACGCCACCTGGCTGTCCGGCTTCGCCATGCTGTGCGTCGTCTACTACGCCGGAGCCGATCTGTTCCTGATCGATCCCAACGTGCTGCCGATGTCGGTGCCTACAGGCATCCTGCTGTCGCTGGCAACGATCGGCGTCGGCTGGGTGGTCTATGATCTGCTGTGCCGCTCGCCGCTGGGAAAAAGCGATACCGGCCTGATGCTGGTGCTCTACTGCGTGCTGGTGTTCATCGCCTGGGGGCTGACGCACCTGTTCACCGGCCGCGCCGCCTTCCTGCATCTGGGCGCCATCACCGCCACGATCATGTCGGCCAATGTCTTCATGGTTATCATCCCAAACCAGAAGATCGTTGTCGCCGACCTCATCGCCGGCCGCAAGCCCGATCCGAAATATGGCAAGATCGCCAAGCAGCGTTCGCTTCACAACAATTATCTGACGCTGCCGGTGCTGTTCCTGATGCTGTCGAACCACTATCCGCTGGCGTTCGGCACTGAGTTCAACTGGGTCATCGCCTCGCTGGTGTTCATCATCGGCGTGCTGATCCGGCACTATTTCAACTCGATCCATGCCCGCAAGGGCAATCCGACCTGGACCTGGATGGCGGCACTCGTCCTGTTCATTGTCATCATCTGGCTGTCGACCGCGCCGAAGGTGCTGACCGGCGAACCCAGGGAATCGGCATCGGCGCAAATCTATGTCGCTTCGGCGCATTTCCCGGCCGTACGCGACACCGTGCTCGGCCGCTGCTCGATGTGCCATGCGGCGGAGCCGGTCTATGAGGGCATCTATCATGCACCGAAGGGCGTGATGCTCGACACCGATGCCGACATCGCCAATCACGCCCGAGAGATCTATCTGCAGGCCGGCCGCAGCCACGCCATGCCGCCCGCAAACGTCTCGCAGATCACCGACAAGGAACGGGCGCTGCTGGTGGCCTGGTTTGAAGGCGCGAGGAAATAGCATGACCTCGACACTCCTGCGCGGCCGCACGCTTTCCTTTGTGCGCTGGCCGCAAACCATCGACGATCATGCCGCCTGGCGCTACGAGGAGGATGGTGGCCTGCTGATCCGCGACGGCAGGATCGTCGCCGCTGGCACCTATGCCGATGTTGAAAAGCAAGCCGGCGAGGTAGCGAAAAAAATCGACCACCGGCCGCATCTGCTGCTGCCCGGCTTCATTGACGCGCATGCGCATTTTCCGCAGATGCAGATCATCGCCTCCTATGGCGCTGAGCTGCTCGACTGGCTGAACACCTACACCTTTCCGGAAGAGACGAAGTTCGCCAACGCGCAACATGGCCGCCGTATCGCGCGGCTGTTCCTCGACGAGATGGTGCGCCACGGTACAACGACGGTCGCCGCCTACTGCTCGGTGCACAAGGCTTCGGCGGAGGCCTTCTTTGCCGAATCGCATGACCGCAATATGCTCAACATCGCCGGCAAGGTGATGATGGATCGCAATGCGCCCGACGGCGTGCTCGACACACCGCAATCGGGTTACGACGACACGAAGGCGCTGATCAAGGAGTGGCATGGCAAGGGACGGCAGCTTTATGCCATCACGCCGCGCTTCGCCATCACCTCGTCGCCGGAGCAGATGGAGATGGCGGCCGCGCTGTGCCGCGAACATCCCGATTTGCACATGCAGACGCATCTGTCGGAGAACCACGCTGAGATTGCCTTCACGCAGGAACTCTACCCGTGGTCGCGCGACTATACCGACGTTTACGAGCACTACGGGCTGTTGGGCAAAAAGAGCCTGTTCGGGCACTGCATCCATCTCTCGGAGCGCGAAGCGGATGCGCTTTCCGACAGTGGCTCGGTGGCGGTGTTCTGCCCGACTTCCAACCTGTTCCTCGGCTCCGGCCTGTTCGATTATCAGCGCTTTCGTCGCCGCGACAAGCCGCTCCGCATCGCCGCCGCCACCGATGTCGGCGGCGGCACCAATTATTCGATGCTGCGCACCATGGACGAGGGCTACAAGGTGATCGCGCTGAACGGCGAGAAGCTCAACCCGTTCCAGTCCTTCTGGCAGATGACGCGTGGCAATGCCGAGGCGCTGTCGGTGGCGGAAAAGATAGGCACGCTGGACGAGGGCACCGATGCCGACATCGTCGTGCTGGACGCCAGGGCGACGCCGGCGATGCGGCTCAGGATGGAAACGGTCGAGACGCTGGCGCAGGAACTGTTTCTCCTGCAGACGCTTGGCGACGACCGCACCGTGCGCGAGGTTTATGTGGCGGGGCGCGCAGCGAAGGCGGATATGATCGCGGGGTAAGACCCCCTCACCCGGATTGCCAACCGAATTGCGAAGGGCAATTCGGGACAATCCGA
>NZ_RZTF01000467.1:276-4514 GCF_004023175.1 Mesorhizobium sp. M7A.F.Ca.MR.362.00.0.0 | reverse complement strand
AGCTGCCAATCTCCCCACTTGAGGGGGAGATGTCCGGCAGGCCAGAGGGGGGCGCCGTAGAGTGCCGACATCGGCAGCACAACTTCGATCAAGCACTAGCGAATACCGAATGCTCAACTCCGCTTGAAATCGCGCCGCGTTCCGCCAATTGGTCAGGCACGCGCGGCCAAGCCGGAGCATTCCTCATGGACATCGTCTTCTCCTCAACCGTCGATCTCGCTGCAGCCATCGCCAAGCGCAAAATCTCCGCCGTGGAAGCACTCGACGCCTATCTGGCGCAAATCGATGCGCACAACCATGCGGTGAATGCCGTCATCTCGCTCGACAGGGAAGGCGCCCGCGAGCGTGCCAAGAAGGCGGACGCTGCCCAGGCGCGCGGCGCCGCACCCGGACCTCTGCATGGCGTGCCGTTCACGCTGAAAGACATGCACGAAACGTCAGGCATAAGGACTACGGTCGGCTTCCCGCCCTTTGCCGACTATGTCGCCAAGCAGGACAGCCCGGTCGTCATCAGACTGAAAGCGGCCGGCGGCGTGCTGATGGCCAAGACCAATGTCGCGACAATGCTGTCGGACTGGCAGTCGAACAATCCGCTGTTTGGCCGCACCAGCAATCCATGGGACCTCAAGCGCACGGCGGGCGGCTCCAGTGGAGGCGCGGCAGCGGCAATTTGCTTGGGGATGACGCCGTTCGACGTGGGCACAGACATGCAGGATTCGATCCGGCTGCCGGCCGCCTTTTGCGGTGTTTATGGCTTGAAGCCGACGGAGCATCGTGTCTCGCTGGCCGGTGCCTTCCCCGATCCCGGCGGTGCCGCGCGCAGCGTGCGGCTGATGTCCTGCCTCGGGCCGTTGGCGCGCAGCGTGCAAGATTTGGCGCTGATTTATCAAATCATCGCCGGCCCGGATGGAAGCGACACCGATCTTGCTCCGGTGCCGGTCCAGGATATGCCGAAGCTCGACCCTAGGACATTGCGCATCGCCTTCGCGCCGTCCTTTCCCGGCTTTCCGGTGGCCGGCGACATCAGCGCCGCGGTCGAAAACCTCGCAAGGCAGCTGCAATCGGCCGGTGCCCTCGTTGAGGAGGCAAAACTGCCGAAACTCGATCTGCACCACGATCTGGAGCAGGGCGGCGCGCTGATCGGCATGATGCTGGAGGCCGCCCAGCCGGAGTCGCCGGAGAACCCGACACCGGTCTCGCATTGGTTCGAGGCACTCGCCCGCCGCGACAGGTCCATTCTCGCCTGGGACCGGTTTTTCGAAAACCATGACGCGCTGCTCTGCCCGGTCGCCATGACTTCCGCCTTCCCGCATTGCGAGCCGGGCACGCCGATCACGGTCGACGGCAAGGAGCAGAGCTACTGGATGCTGCCGGCCTATGGCGCCGTCTTCAACTACAGCGGCCATCCGGCTCTTTCCATCCCATGCGGACAGGGCAGCGAGGGCTTGCCGATCGGCTTGCAACTGGTCGGCAAACGCTGGTCGGAGTCACAGCTGCTCGGCATCGCCAGGGCAATCGAACCACTGACCGGCGGCTTTCGGCGTCCGCCCGCCTATTGAGCGAAACGCGACAATCCATAAGGGGCAAGTAAGGGGTCGCGCTCGCCGTCGAGGATTTCCCGAGCGGCGAACAGGCCGATGGCCGGCGCCAACGTGATGCCGGAATGCATGACGGCGACATAGACACCGTCCAAGCCCTCGGCGCGGCCAATGATCGGAAAGCCGTCGATCGGCGTCGGCCGGTAGCCGACCGTGTGGAAATCGAGTTCCAACCCATCGCTGTCGCGCAGCATGGCCTTCATGGCCGCAAACAGGGCGTGGGCGGTGGCTTCGGCATCCATGCCCGGATCGGCGCCGCCGAAATCCGAGCCGGCGATGATGCGGCCTTCCGCCGTCTGGCGCATGTGCAGCCGCTCGGCCAGCACCAGCCCGTTGAGCAGCTTTTCGTGCGGTCGCGAATGGACGATCAGGCCGGGCGGCGTTTCGATCGGCAGGTTGATCCCGGCGGTCGCGGCGATCTCCGGCGAGCCAACGCCGGCCGCGACCACCACCTCGTCCGATGCAATCAGGCCATGCGATGTGTCGACACCGGTGATCCTGCCGCCGGTCTGGACCAGGGCCGTCACCGTGCTGGAGATGGTCTTCGCGCCATGTCGCTTCGCGTCTGCCAATAGGGCACGGACGGCGGCCACGGGCTCTGCGACACCTTCTTCGGCAACATGCAGGGCAAAATCCGGAAGCTCGGTGAGATTAGGTTCGATGCGCGCTGCACCGGCGCGGTCGACTTGGCTGATGCCATAGCCCCAGGCGGAATGTTCCGTGGCGTAGGTTTCCATGTCGGCCGCCGGTAAGTCCCAGCACAGGCCGCCGCACCAGCTCAGCGGCAGGTCGGGCAGGTCCTGCGCCAGCCGCGACCATTCGGCCATGGCGCGGGTGCGCAGCCGGAAATAGGGCTCCGGATTGCCCCAGCTGGCGTTGATCCAGGCGAACGAATTTGGCGTCGCCACCCCACCGGCAGCACTGTCGGCAATCACCGTCACTTGCGCACCCGCTCTGCTCAGATGCCAGGCGGTGGAGGCACCGATGATACCGGCGCCGATGACGATCACTTCTTTAGCCGCTGTCATGCTCGCTCCTTTGGCTCGTGATTCCTGACGGACGCACACCCAAGTGCCATCCCGTTCGCCGCTTGCCAATGTCGAGCAGCGCGAAACATGCGGCAATGCGCTGGCTTGAGCCACGGCGTGATCGGCTGCATGCCCAGACGAAGAGGTGGGCCGGCCGGAGCGGTCGACAGCCTGCCACTGCGCTGCTAGAAGCCCGACCTGTCACACGGAAATCCCAGAGAATGCCCGAAGCAATAGAAGAAGAAGTGGCACGCCGCCGCACCTTCGCGATCATCGCGCACCCGGACGCCGGCAAGACGACGCTCACCGAAAAGCTGCTGCTGTTCGGCGGCGCCATCCAGCTCGCCGGCGAGGTCAAGGCCAAGAAGGACAAGATCCAGACGCGGTCCGACTGGATGAAGATCGAGCGCGAGCGCGGCATCTCGGTCGTCACCTCGGTGATGACCTTCGAGTATGAGGACAATGTCTTCAACCTGCTCGACACGCCCGGCCACGAGGATTTCGCCGACGACACCTACCGCACGCTGTCGGCGGTCGACTCGGCGGTCATGGTCATCGATGCCGCCAAGGGCATCGAGCCGCGCACACTGAAACTGTTCGAAGTCTGCCGGCTGCGCGACATTCCGATCATCACCTTCATCAACAAGATGGACCGCGAAAGCCGCGATCCGTTCGAGATTTTGGACGAGATCGAACAGAAGCTGGCGCTGGATACTGCCCCCGTCACCTGGCCGATCGGCCGCGGCAAGAATTTTGCCGGCACCTATCATCTGGCGCTGAATGCCGTGCGCAGGGGCGACGCGGAGAAAGAACGCACGCCGGTCAACGGTCCCGATTCCAACCGCGTCGCCGGCCTGCTGCCCGAAAACGAGCGCGAAGCCTTCATCGAGGAACTGGAGCTCGCGCGAGAAGCGTGCAGACCCCTTGATATAGAAGCCTTCCGCGAGGGCCATCTGACGCCGGTCTATTTCGGTTCGGCGCTGCGCAATTATGGCGTGCGCGACCTGATCGAGGCACTCGGCGCTTTTGGACCGCCGCCGCGCGCGCAGGAGGCCGACACCCGCAAGGTCGAGGCGACCGAGGAGAAGATGACGTCCTTCGTCTTCAAGATCCAGGCCAACATGGACCCCAACCACCGCGACCGCATTGCCTTCGTCCGCGTCTGTTCGGGCAAGCTCGAGCGCGGCATGAAGGCCAAGCTGGTGCGCACCGGAAAACCGATGTCGTTGTCGGCGCCGCAGTTCTTCTTTGCCCGGACCCGCGTTACCGCTGACGAGGCTTTTGCCGGTGATGTCGTCGGCATCCCCAACCATGGCACGCTGCGCATCGGCGACACGCTGACCGAAGGCGAGGAGATACTGTTCCGCGGCGTTCCGAATTTCGCCCCGGAAATCCTGCGTCGTGTGCGCCTCGGCGACGCGATGAAGGCGAAAAAACTCAAGGAAGCGCTGCACCAGATGGCAGAGGAGGGCGTCGTGCAGCTGTTTTCGCCGGAGGATGGCTCGCCGGCCATCGTCGGCGTCGTCGGCGCGCTGCAGCTCGACGTGCTGAAGGAACGGCTGAACTTCGAATACACGCTGCCGGTCGAATTCGAGATGTCGCGGTTTTCAGT
>NZ_RZTF01000467.1:0-268 GCF_004023175.1 Mesorhizobium sp. M7A.F.Ca.MR.362.00.0.0 | reverse complement strand
CGGTTTTCAGTCTGCCGCTGGATATCGGCCGACGACAAAGCCGAGACGCTTCGCTTCATCGAGGCGCATCGCGGTGACATCGCCCGCGACCTCGACCATGATCCGGTGTTCCTCGCCCAGCACGCTTTCTCGCTGAACTACGAAGCGGAACGCTGGAAGGCGATCAAGTTTGCCACGATCAAGGACTATCAGGTCCGCGACAAGGCGGCGTAGGCGCCAGTTTTCCCTTCTCCCCGTTCACGGGGAGAAGGTGCCCGAAGGGCGGATG
>NZ_RZTF01000466.1:0-4516 GCF_004023175.1 Mesorhizobium sp. M7A.F.Ca.MR.362.00.0.0 | reverse complement strand
ACGCATGCCATCCGTTGGCGAGAAATGGGCCGGCAGCCAGGTGCAAAGGGAGGCACGCCGGGCCAGCCGACTTCTGGCGGTCGCCGGCCATCCTTATATTCTATACGTCTAATATTAATGCAAGCGGCGCCAAAAAGCCTCCGGTGGACAATACATCGTCCGAAGCCGTCCGCTCCACTGGACGAAGCCTCGAGGACCCGCGCGGCGGCAATCTCGCCATCGCTCGGCAATTGGTTCCTGCTCGTTCAGTTTGCCGCTTTGCTATCGTGTACCGATCGAGCGGGCGGCGAAGGCAGGGCACGTTGATCCGCAGGCTGCTCGCTGAAGTAGAGCGAACTGCCGAGAACGAGGAACACGATGCCCACCGCCATCAATCCAACCATGAGCACGGCGATCGCCGTGCCTGGGCCATGGCCTGTCTTGATGATGGTGGATCGGTGGGGCATCGCGCCGTTCTCCAGATATGGCACACCAGGGGTGCCGAACCTTCGCGACAAACGACAAGCGCAGCCCGATGTTCCCCTGGCGGAGCTTCAATCGGTCAGATCGGGCTTTTGCTTTTTCCTGTAGGACCAAGGTCTTATCTGTTGTGCGCAAAAGTCCAAGGGGCCTTGTTCAGTTCCGATAATGTCCCTTGGATGTTCCGCTATTTTAGGTAAATCTGATATAAAGCCCAGCGGGAAAACTTAGCCAGCCAAGCACATTTTCCCGCGAAACGGGCATGGAAAATGTGGCTTTGGCAAGTTCAACAACAGGCAGTCATGTCTCGGGCGACGAATGGCTCACGTCTCGTCGAATGGGCCCTCGCGGTTCTGATCGCGCGTGATCGCGGCTTCTTCCTCATCATCGGGAAGGGCGTCGTCGCTGTCCTGGTACGCGTTATCGTCGTCCTCGTCGGGCAGATCGCCATCTTTTTCGATGCCGTAACGTATGTCGCCGTTTTCCGGCACGGACTCTGGCAGGATCTCGCCGCCCTTGATTGCATCCCAATCCTGCTGCTCGATGGTCGGCCCGTCCGCCTGCGGTGCGTCACCTTCGATATCGGCGCCTGGTTTGTTGCGCGGTGCCATGCTGGGCTCCTTTCCTTGAAAACTGGAGGCGAAACTCGGGGTGCCGGCGTTTGTTCCCGTGCTTGAAGTGCAGGCGTGCTTCTGGATTGCCGACAGCTGGCAGCCCCCGCCAGCACCCGCTGCCGTTCCCGGGTCGCCACCGTTGCCAAGTCGCCGCGCAATGGAGAGCGCGCAGTGGCGATCGGTCACTTACTTGCGAAGTTGCTAAAATAATGAAATGTTGTCCGCGGGAAATGGGAATGAGGCAGGGACTGATCGAAACCGCCGCGGTTTCGACGGTTTTGGGAAACCATGTATTTTGGACAGTTTCTCGTAGGAATGTCAGCCACGGCCATCATCGTCGCGGTCTGGACCTATATGGTCACCGGCTCTTTCTGGGAGGCATTTGCCTGGACGATAGCGACGCTGCTTGTCCTGCAGGTCGGCTACTTCGTGCTCATCGTGAGGCTGATCTTCAGGGGCTCGCACGATATCGCGCCGAGCCAGGATCCGGTAGACGCCTTCCCGCCATTGCGTCGCGACGGTGTCCGGCTTTAAGACCGGGTAGCCAGGATCACTCGCGCGTGTGCGCCCGGGCAATTCGGGGAACCTCGCCACCAGCGCGACCACGGTGTTTGGTCACCGAGACAGCGTCCGAGCATATCCCTGCCGGAGATTTCGGCGCAGCGTTATCGTGGGAACATGACGCATGCGCGACCAGCTTCGCATGGAGCTCAGGCCGTCAGGTGGAACAAGTGATGATGCTTCGCGTTCTCTAGCGGTACCGGTGAGGTTGCCACCTCCATCGGAACTGCCATGGCTCGCTCTGCTCCCGGCGGGGCGAGCCTTTTTCGTGCTCCCATCGTCCAGATAGAGGGACGCGAGGCTGATTTGACGCGGCGACAACAGGTGCTTCGCCAATCCGACTACAGCAGGAATTTTTCGTCCTCTAATGTCCGCACACATTTGTGCAGGTTTTCAAGCATTTCCGCGCTGTCTGCCGCATGTCTGATCAGCAACAAATTAATATCCGAGCCGAAAACGTAACATCTTCAATTCTGAAGTTCGATGGAACCGCATGGCAGCGGTGGAGTTTTTATGGAGGGCGGAATTCAATTGTCACTAGGAGACGGTCATGAAACTTTATCTTACAAGCGCGGCGGCCGCAGTCGTCCTGATGGGCGGCATTGGTGCGGCGCTGGCGGAGAGCGTCGTCGTCGTCCAGCCGGAGCAGGAGACGGTCGTTCGCGAATACATCAAGAGGGAACCGCTTGCCTCGGTGAACCTTCTGGGGGTCGAACTCAAGCTCGGCTCCTCGGTGCCGGACACTGTCGAATTGCGTGAGGTGCCCGACGTCAAATATCGCGTCGCCGTGATCAATGACCAGACGGTCCTCGTCGATCCGGAGACCCGCCAGATCGTTGAAGTGCTGCACTAAGGGGGGTTCCCGCAGCACTGGACCTTGGGGAAAACCCGCCCCGACGTCGCGTCGGTGGCGGGTTTCCTTTGCCGCGACCCGCTATGGCCTATTCGGCGGCCAGTCTATCCTGTGTCTTGGTCTCGAAATCGCTGGCGTCGTGGCGCTCATGCAATTGCATGGCAGGCTCGCCGAAAGCGCGGTTGACCATGCGGCCGCGCTTGACCGCCGGTCGTGCGTCGATCGCCTTGGCCCAGCGTTGCACATGTGTGTATTCCTGCACGGATAGGAACTCGGCGGAATCATTGTACATGCGGCCGAGCGCCAGCCCGCCATACCAGGGCCACACCGCCATATCGGCGATGGAATAGTCCTTGCCGCCGAGATATTCGGTCTCTGCCAGCCGGCGGTCGAGCACATCCATCTGGCGTTTCACCTCCATCGAGAAGCGGTCGATGGCATATTCGAACTTTTCCGGCGCATAGGCATAAAAGTGACCGAAGCCGCCGCCCAGATACGGCGCCGAGCCCATCTGCCAGAACAGCCAGGACAGCACCTCGGCGCGGGCCGGCTGTTCGGTCGGCAGGAATTCACCGAACTTTTCGGCGAGATAGACCAGGATCGAACCGGATTCGAAGATGCGCACCGGCGTCTTGCCGCTGCGGTCCATCAGGGCCGGGATCTTGGAGTTGGGATTGACCTCGACGAAGCCGCTGCCGAACTGGTCGCCATCGTTGATCCGGATCAGCCAGGCATCGTACTCGGCGCCCTTGTGGCCGCGCGCCAGAAGCTCTTCCAGCATGACGGTGACCTTGACGCCGTTCGGCGTCGCCAGCGAATAGAGCTGCAACGGATGCTTGCCGACGGGCAGTTCCTTGTCATGCGTCGGTCCGGCGATCGGCCGGTTGATGCTGGCAAAGGCTCCGCCGCTCGGCTTGTTCCAGGTCCATACTTTCGGCGGTGTGTAGTCGGTCATTTCGTGGCCTCGTGTCGGGGAAGGATGGCAGGTCGCCATAAACTAGGGCTGCGGATGTGTAAGTTCAACTTGCGTTGAACTATTATCGATGCCCGCAGGGCCAACATCGGCAATTGGGCACTTCCTCGCCCTTGCGCCTTCTCCGGCGTGGCATACCTATAGAAGATGTCACCAAAGCCCATCCAGGACAAAAGCATGACCATCAATCCCAATCCGCGCTCGGTCGTTGCCGTGCGGGCCACTGTCCCCGAAGATGCCTTTACGGCCAGCGCGCTTGGCACGCTCAGGGAAGGCAGCGGCGTCGTCATTCGCAATGACGGGCTGGTGCTGACCATCGGCTATCTCATCACCGAAGCGGAAGAGGTCTGGCTGACCAGCCATGACGGCCGCGTCATCCCCGCGCACGCGCTCGCCTATGACCAGGAATCGGGCTTTGGCCTGGTGCAGGCGCTGGCGCCGCTCGGCCTGCCGGCCGTGGCGCTGGGCGATGCCGGCAAGGCCAGGATCGGCGACGCCGTCGTGCTGGCCGACGGCATCGGCCAGTCGGTGCAGGCCAGGATCGTCACCAAGCAGGAATTCGCCGGCTATTGGGAATATCTGCTCGACGAGGCGATCTTCATTGCGCCCGCGCATCCGTCCTGGGGCGGTGCCGGGCTGTTCGGCGCCGACGGCTCGCTGCTCGGCATCGGTTCGCTGCGCCTGCAGATGAGCCGCAACGGCGAGGTTGCCGACATCAACATGGTGGTGCCGATCGATCTGTTGCCGCCCATTCTCGACGACCTCCTGACACGCGGCCAGGTGGCCAAGCCGCCGCGCCCGTGGCTCGGCGCCCTGTCGGCCGAAAGCGACGGCAGAGTGGTGGTGATGAGCGTGACCGAGGGCGGCCCGGCGGCCAAGGCCGGCCTGCGCCAGGGCGACATCATCTCCGACATCCGCGACGGCGCGGTCGACGGGCTGGCCGATTTCTATCGCAAGCTGTGGGAGAGCGGCTCGGCGGGGGCCGAGATTCCGATGCGGGTGCTGCGCGACGGCCGCGAAACCTGGCTGCGCGTCAAATCGGCCGACCGCGGCAGC
>NZ_RZTF01000465.1:0-4511 GCF_004023175.1 Mesorhizobium sp. M7A.F.Ca.MR.362.00.0.0 | reverse complement strand
GGACAGAATTATAAGGTAAATGTGCTGAAACAAGATCCGCGCATCGATGCGACCATGAACCCGTCGCAGACCGCCTTCCTGCTGGACAAGAGCAACGAGGATCTTGCGAAGGCCGTTGACACGTCCCTAGAAGCTTACCGCAAGGATGGCGCGATCGCGGAAGCGCTCAAGGCTTACGGGCTGGATCCGTCAGCCGCAGATGTCGGTGGCGCCCGCGTCATCGAGTAAGCCGCTGGTATGAAGGGCCGCTCCGCCTGTGCCTCCCGTTTTTAGGAAGAAAACCGAGCGAGGCGGGCGGCCTGGACGTTTGCTGCGCGGCTGCGATCCGAGCGTGTGCTAAATGCCTGCCGTCGACTACGTCGCCGCCGATGCCTACATCAATTCGGACGCCGGCAGGATCATGGCCTCGCCGGGCGACCAGATGTCGATTGAACCGCAGGATCTAGCCTGACGAATGGGACGTGGCGGTGCTGGTCGATTGGCTTCAGCGCGAGACACTGGCGACTGTCAGCTCGCCGACCTCATCCAAGGCGAGGAGCTTCCCTCGCTTTACGCCCGTTCCTGCTGTGCAGAGCAGTGCCGCTGGCTCGCACCTTGGCTATAGAGCTTCTATCAACGCGCAGTGTGCATGATCGCATCTGTGGGGCGCGGGAGGTTTCGAGGGGAACACGATCTGGCATTTGAAGTTTGCTCCTAGGGCAGCGCCTGCTTTGACGAGCTTCGCCAACTCAAGTCTTGCGCCCTTCCGAGAGAAGATTGTCGCCGGTAGTGACGAAGAGCGCGAAAACTTATTGCGCAAGCTTGACTGCGGCGCTGGCGCACCGGCGGAAGTCTGCTGTTCGGGCTTCGTGCTGGCCGTTGCTCGCGCCAACCGTGGCTAAGTTCGCCGTCCCATCCACTCTTCACGCCGTTCAGCATCGAACGCCTGCCGACCCTTCGCGGCCCATAGATCTCGTGCATGCTCGCCTTCAGCGCTCTGCAATTTGTCGGCCGCCTATCCCGCTGGTTGCCTTTGCCAACGAGGCCAAGCCTCTTCAGGGCGATCCGCGCGAGATCAACCGGTTCGACCTTGACGGGCAGCCCGTGCACCGCAGCGGCATGAGCCAGAATGAGTTTTACGAAACCGATGTCGATGCCTAGCGTCACCGGTCCAGCACCTTGGGCAGCCCGGTCACGGCCGAAACGATTGAGCCGCTCGCGATCGAGAGCCGCGATGTTGCACTTGCCGAGACGTCTTTGGAACAAAGCGAGGGCCGCGGCCTTGGAGCGGCGAGGGGACTTGCCTACATCGCACATGTCGTCGATATGAAGGTCGATGAGTTCGCCGAAGGTTTTCAGGCGCGCTGTTCGAGACTTTGTCGGTGTCTCACCGCGACGACTTGGCGCTCGGTTTCGTCGCCCAGCGGCGTGCGTCGTCTCGGCGCAGGAAGGTTTCGCTGACGTAGCGACCTTTGCGACGGACCTGGACACGCCAGGACCCGGACGAGAGCTTTGTGTAGGTGGCCATTTTTTCGTGTGCGCTCCGTGTGCACTGAGAGATCGAAACGTGGCGAAAAGGGTCGTATTCTGGCGTAAATTGTGTGCACTTGGCACGTTCTAACGATTTGATGTTAAGCAAAAATGCTGCAAAATCAATATCATAGGCTATCCGTGGCCCCGATGATGGACTGGACGGACCGGCATTGCCGGTTCTTCCACCGCCAGCTGACAAGCCATGCGCTGCTTTACACCGAGATGGTGGTGGCCGACGCGGTCATCCATGGCGCGCGCGAGCGGCTGCTCGGCTTCGATGCGGTGGAACATCCGGTCGCGCTGCAGCTCGGCGGCTCGGATCGTGAAAAGCTCGCCGAGGCTGCCCGCATTGGCGAGGCCTTTGGCTATGACGAGATCAACCTCAATGTCGGCTGTCCGTCAGACCGCGTCCAGTCGGGCACGTTCGGTGCCTGCCTGATGAAAGTGCCGGACCTCGTCGCCGGCTGCGTCGCGGCGATGAAAGCGGCGGTGAAGATCCCCGTGACCGTTAAATGCCGTATCGGCGTCGACGAGCAGGATCCGGAGCCGGCCCTGGATGCGCTGGCGGATGGGGTTTTCGATGCCGGCGCCGACGCGTTGTGGGTGCATGCACGCAAGGCGTGGCTGGAAGGGCTGAGTCCCAAGGAAAACCGAGACATCCCGCCGCTCGATTACAGCAGAGTCTATCGACTGAAGGCAAAAAAGAATAACAAATTCATAGGTATAAATGGCGGAATTCAGTCGATTGAAGAGGCGCAGGAGCATCTCGGTCATGTCGATGGCGCGATGCTTGGCCGCGCCGCCTACCACACGCCCGGCATTCTGGCCGGCGTCGATGCCGCTTTCTACGGCGTCCAGTCCGAGCCGTTCGATTTCGCCGCGCTGATCGATGCGATGGCGGACTATGCGGCACGCCATATCGAGCAGGGTGGGCGGCTTGGCCATGTCACCCGCCATATGGTCGGACTGTTCCATGGCCTGCCCGGTGCGCGCCGCTACCGGCAGATCCTGTCCACGGACGCGACAAAACCCGGGGCCGGCCCGGACGTGCTGAAGACGGCTTACGCGGCCGTCGAGTTCGGTGGCGCAGCAGCCGAAGCGGCTTGAGCTTCGGGGATCAATCCCTGAGGATCATGCGGTCGCCGCGCACGTCAAAACCCGACAATGAACCGATGAAGTTCATGCCGAGCAGGCTCTGGCTGAGCATGCCGGGTGCGGCGATCATCACTGACATATCCCTGCGCATGATGCCGCCGATCGCAATCTGATCGGTTTTCACGGCTGCGGCGCGTGCCATGCCGTTGGCGGTCGAAACCGGTATGGTGTAGTTGAGCGCCGCTGGATTGAATCCGGCGGCCTGCGCATCCTGCGACGTCAGCACGGTGCTGGTTGCACCGGTATCCACCACGGCCCGGACCGGGTTCCCATTGACCAGGATGCGCGCTTCGAAATGGCCGTTGTCAGCCTTGTCGAGCGTAACCGTGGCGTGGCCGTCTTCGACGCCAAGCGCAAGCGGGCTGCCGGGAACAAGGCCGGCGGTCACCCGGCTGGCGACATCCTGCAACTCATAGCGATACTGGTAGCCGGCGATCAGCGCGAGTACGATAGCCACCCAGGCGCCGAGATTGCGGGCCATGGTGCCCAGGGGCCGGCCCGAGCGAAGCAAAGCAGGCCGGCGCCGATAAGGGCGCCAAAGGCGCCGAGCCAGATCAGCCGGCTGAAATCGTTGTTCTCCACGCCGAGCGTGCTGCCGGCGGAATCATTGAGCATGAGCAGGACTGCTCCCACCCCGATCACGGCCATCAAAATCCAGAACAACCGGCTCATCCGCACCTCACGATAGCGCGTCGCGTTCGCGCGCCATGCGGGTGCGGCGAGTTTCCCGGCGCGGCCGGCGTTCGACCGTCTCCAGCCGGGCCGGCAATTGCGCCATGACGCTGCGGCGCGTTTCCGTCGTCATCCCGATCCAGGCGCCGATTTCCTCGCGCGTGCGACCGCAACCGAAACAGAAGCCGGTTTTCATGTCGATCGAACAGACCAGGATGCACGGGGATTCGATGGCCGTCATGACTTTCTCTTGGGATTCCATCCGGAATCCCTTGTTCCACCTCCACATGGTGCAACGGCAAAGCCAATGCAAGCCCTCGCGATTGCGCCCTGCGGGGCCGGCTTTGCGCCAAATGCAGGCCCATCATCCCAGAGGTTGTGCCAACCCCGCAAGGCGGCTATGCCGCTCACCAACTCCAGGGAATGATCGATAACAAGATGACGAGCGCACTGCCTTTCGACGATTTTCGCAACCTGTTGGCCAACCTGCCGGCGGCCGACACGGCAGCCGAGACCCGCGTGCGCACGCTGTTTGCCAAGGCCGATAAACCAGGCAATTCGCTTGGCCGCATCGAGGACGTCGCTGCCTGGCTGGCCGCCTGGAGCGGACGGGCTCCGCCCGCGGTGACAAGACCGCTGATGGCGGTCTTTGCCGGCAATCACGGCGTCACGCGCCACGGCATTTCGCCACGGCCGGTGGCGGCGACCGCCAACGCGGTCGAGCTTTGCGCCGCCGGAGGTGCCGCGATCAACCAGATCTGCATTGCCTACGATCTCGGGCTGAAGGTTTTCGATCTTGCCCTGCACATCCCGACCGCCGACATCACCGAAGAGGCCGCACTGGACGAGCGTGGCTGTGCCGCCACCATGGCCTTCGGCATGGAAGCGATCGCCGGCGGCACCGACCTTTTGTGTCTCGGCGATCTCGGCGTCGGCAACTCCACCGTCGCCGCCACCCTGTTTGCGGCGCTGTTCGGGGGCAGGGGCGCCGATTGGGTCGGCCCGGGGTCGGGCGCCGATGCGGCGATGCAGGCACGCAAGACCGACGTGGTCGATGCGGCGCTGGCTTTTCATGGCGGCCATCTCGGCGACCCGCTCGAGGCGCTGCGCCGGGTCGGCGGCCGTGAATTCGCAGCGATCGCCGGCGCCATCCTTGCCGCGCGCATGCAGAA
>NZ_RZTF01000464.1:2130-4520 GCF_004023175.1 Mesorhizobium sp. M7A.F.Ca.MR.362.00.0.0 | reverse complement strand
TCCTTCTCCCCGTATAGTGACGGGGAGAAGGAAGACTAAACCAGCGGCTTCAGCGCCACCCACACAGCGCCGCCGATCAGACCAAGGAAGATCAGCCAGCCGACCTGGTTGTTCGACCTGAACAGCCGCAGGCATTGGTCCGGATTGTCGATATCCAGAACCGCGATCTGCCGGGCCATATGGGCGCCGGCGGCGATCAGTCCGGCCAGCGCCACCACCGGCGCTTGCGCCGACGCGAAGGCGATGGCGAAGCAGATCAGCGCGCCGCCATAAAGCCCGGCCAGCCACGATTTGGTGTTATCGCCAAACAGGCGTGCCGTCGAGCGCACGCCGACAATGGCGTCATCTTCCTTGTCCTGATGTGCGTAGATCGTGTCGTAGCCGATCACCCACAGGATCGAGCCGATATAAAGCATGATGGCAGGCCCATCGAGATCGCCGAACTCGACCGCCCATCCCATCAGCGCGCCCCAGGAAAAGGCAAGGCCAAGCACCAGTTGCGGCCAGTTGGTTATCCGCTTCATGAATGGATAGATGGCGATGATCGCCAGTGAGCAGATGCCGAGCAGGACGGCGAAGCTGTTGAACTGGATGAGCACGACGAGGCCGACCAGGGCCTGCAGGACGAGAAACAGCCATGCCCGCCGGCGCGTCGCCTTGCCCGACGGCAACGGTCTCGCGAGCGCGTGCGCTCCACCTGGCTGTCGATGTCCTCGTCGACGAGGTCGTTGTAGGTGCAGCCGGCGCCGCGCATGGCGATGGCCCCGACCAGGAACAGCACGAGATACAAAGGCGCCGGCAGCAGTGAGAGCAGCGGGTCGCCCGGACGCGGATAGGCGCTTGCCGCCAAGGCTGCCGACCACCAGCACGGCCACAGCAGCAACTGCCAGCCGATCGGCCTGTCCCATCGAGCAAGCTGCGCATAGGGCCATATCGAGCGCGGCAGCACGCGGTAGACCCAATGGCCGTTCGGCGCATCGGCGACACGGCCCTGGGCCGCTTTCGACTGGATATTTTCCATGTCCATGGAGTGGCAGCAGCGGCAGAAACCGTCAAGCGGCAAGCGGAGACGCGGCGCCTGTCAGCCTTTCACGAGGCAAAGATGTCGCGGGTGGCGAACCAGTCCCTGGCCACCTCGACGAAGGCCAGCGCTGCATTCGACACACGCTGATGCGTGTCATAGGTCAGCAGGATCCGCTGCATGGGCAGCGGATCGGACAGCGGCTTGCAGATAAGCGGCAGGCCGTCATAGCTGCGGTCGCCGTGCGGGCGGGTATAGCTGACCGCGACGCCGAAGCCGTTGGCGACCATGCTACGCTGCAGTTCGAACGAGCTTGTCGTCGTATCGGCCACCGGCGAGAGGCCGCGGCTGCGGAACAGGTCGAGCATGTGCTGCCAACTGTGCGGCTGATCCGTCGTGATCAGCGGATAGGCGGCCAGATCGGCAAGGCTGACCGTTGGGCGGTCCGCCAGGGCATGGCCTGCCGGCAACAGCGCGTGCGGGCGAAGTTCGCGCAGCAGGATGCGGGCGAAATGCGTCGGCAGGCTGAGGTCATAAGTCAGGCCGAGATCGATGGCCGCATTCCCCAGCCGTCGTCCCAGCGTCTCGAACGTCTCGTCGCGAACGACGATTTTGACGGCCGGATAGCGTTCGGAGAAGGCGCGGATCAAAGCCGGCGCGAAGAACGGCGCCAGATCCTCGAAGCATCCCAGCACCAACTCACCGCTGACAGCCGATTTGCTTGAACCCAGGCCGACGAGTTCGTCCGTTTCGGTGAGAACCTGCCTTGCCTTGGCCACGACGGCGCGGCCGAACGATGTCGGCGACACGCCGCTTCCGCGCTGGCGGACGAACAGCTTCTGGCCGAAATTCTTTTCGACCGCGTCGATCGCCACCGAAATCGACGGCTGCGAAACGTTCAGCATCTTTGCCGCGCCGGTGACGCTGCCGTGACGCGCCACGGCAACCAGGTAGCGCAGCTGCGTGAGGGTCACACTCATAGGGGCACTCTATATGTCAGATCGAAAGTTATTATTTTACCGAATGAAGAGGTGTTGCGATAGTGGCTTCATTCCAGAGGAGAACGCCATGGCTTCCCAGACTGCCACCATCGACGCCACCATGATCGGCGCGTCCACGATTGCCGACTATCAGCGTGACGGCGCTGTCTGCATTCGCGGCGCCTTCAAGGGCTGGGTCGACACGATTGCCGCCGGCATCGAACGCAACATGCAGAACCGCAGCGTCACCGCATCCGACATCGCCAACGGCCGCGGCAGTTTCTTCGATGACTACTGCAACTGGGAGCGCATCCCCGAATTCGTCAGCCTGGTGCGGGGTTCGCCAGCCGCCGAACTGGCGGCGGCGGTGATGCAGTCGCGGACCGCGC
>NZ_RZTF01000464.1:0-2094 GCF_004023175.1 Mesorhizobium sp. M7A.F.Ca.MR.362.00.0.0 | reverse complement strand
ATCACGTGCTGGTCAAGGAACCCGGCACGCAGAAGCCGACGCCCTGGCATCAGGACATCCCCTACTATTTCGTCGATGGCCAACAGACGGTGAGCTTCTGGATCCCCATCGACCCGGTGAAGGAAGCGACGCTGCGCCTGATCGCCGGCTCGCACAAATGGGACAAGATGATCCTGCCGGTGCGCTGGCTCGACGACAGCAATTTCTATGCCGGCGAGGGCGACTATCTGCCGGTGCCAGATCCCGACAAGGATCCGTCGATGAAGGTGCTCGAATGGGAAATGGAGCCGGGCGACGCCATCCTGTTCGACTTCAGGACCGCGCATGGCGCGCGCGGCAACCTGACCGCGGCGCGGCGCCGGGCGCTGTCGCTGCGCTGGGTGGGTGACGATGCGCGCTATGTCGAGCGGCCGGGCCGCACCTCGCCGCCATATCATGGCCACGGCATGCAGCCGGGCGAGAGGCTGCGCGAGGACTGGTTTCCGGTGGTCTACCAGGGCTGAAGCGAGGCCAGAAAATCGACGCCGATGTGCGCCGCCGATTTTCGGCTGGGGTAACGTTCCCGTGCGCAATTCCCATCAATGCGCCCGGATGCCTTGACCCGTCGCCCAGAGAGCAATAGCGGGTGCTCTAACGGATAGTCGGCATCAAGAGGTGGCCATGAACGTTCTTCTTCTCGGCTCCGGCGGCCGCGAACATGCGCTCGCCTGGAAGATCGCCGCATCACCGCTGCTGACAAAGCTCTATGCGGCTCCCGGCAATCCGGGCATCGGCAGCGAGGCTGAGCTGGTGAAGCTGGATTTAGCCGACCATGCCGCCGTGGCCGCGTTCTGCCGGGAGAAAAAAATCGACCTCGTCGTGGTCGGCCCGGAGGGGCCGCTGGTCGTCGGCATTGCCGACGATCTGCGCGCGCAAGGCATTCGCGTCTTCGGACCCTCCAAGGCTGCCGCACAGCTGGAAGGATCGAAAGGTTTCACCAAAGATCTCTGCGCCCGCTACAACATCCCGACCGCCGCCTATGGCCGTTTCAGTGACCTGGCCTCGGCCAAGGCCTATGTCGAAAAGACCGGAGCACCGATCGTCATCAAGGCCGACGGGCTCGCTGCCGGCAAGGGCGTCACCGTCGCCATGACGCCCAGTGAAGCACAGGCAGCACTCGATGCCTGCTTCGACGGTTCCTTCGGCGCCGCTGGCGCGGAAGTTGTGGTCGAGGAGTTCATGACCGGCGAGGAGGCGAGTTTCTTCTGCCTCTGCGACGGCACCACCGCACTGCCCTTCGGTACCGCGCAGGACCACAAGCGCGTCGGCGACGGCGACACCGGTCCCAACACCGGTGGCATGGGCGCCTATTCGCCGGCACCGGTGATGACGCCGGAACTGGTCGCGCGCACCATGCGCGAGATCATCGAGCCGACCATGCGCGGCATGGCCGAACTGGGGGCGCCGTTCTCCGGCGTGCTGTTTGCCGGGCTGATGATCACCGACAAGGGACCGAAGCTGATCGAATACAACACCCGTTTTGGCGATCCGGAATGCCAGGTGCTGATGATGCGGCTGAAGGATGATCTGCTGGTCCTGCTCAACGCGGCGACCGACGGCCAGCTTGCGCATACTTCGGTGCGCTGGCGCGACGAGGCCGCGCTCACCGTAGTAATGGCGGCGAGAGGCTATCCCGGCACGCCGGAAAAAGGCTCGGTCATCCGCGGCGTCGAAGACGCGGCGAGCGACGGCGTCCAGATCTTCCACGCCGGTACCGCCATCAATGGCGGCGCGCTGGTTGCCAATGGCGGCCGCGTCCTCAACGTGACGGCATCAGGCGCCACGGTCGGCGAGGCACAGAAACGAGCCTATGCCGCGCTTGACCGCATCGATTGGCCGGACGGGTTCTGCCGCCGCGATATCGGCTGGCAGGCCGTAGCGCGCGAACAGGGAACCTGAAGTTCCGCATTGGCTCACCGCTGGCCGCGATCGAGTTCGGTGGAAGCGGTGCTGAGTGGATCGGACACGGCAAAGGCAGAGTCGAGTTGTGCGGGTGAACGCCGTTCGGTCCGCTTCCAGGCGACATATTGGACAATGCCGAAGCTTGGCCGTCGC
>NZ_RZTF01000463.1:2467-4603 GCF_004023175.1 Mesorhizobium sp. M7A.F.Ca.MR.362.00.0.0 | reverse complement strand
AGATGGCCTCACTAGGCCCGCTTTTCAATGTGCTCATCACGCAGATGATGAACTTCATGTCCGAATCCATTCCACGCCCCGGCGAGCACCAGGTGCTTGTTCTGCTCGATGAATTTCAGAACCTCGGCAAGCTTGAGAAGGTCACGGACATGGCCACCGTCCTTGGCGGCCACGGCGTGCCGATGTGGTTCTTCGTGCAGTCGCTCAAGTCGGTCGACGAGATCTACCGCAAAGAAAGCCGCGAAACGCTGATCAACGCTGCCCGAGTCCAGATCTTCTTCGGCGCCCAGGAGACCTACGATCTGCGCTACGTCTCCGAGCAGATAGGCGAAACGTCCGAACCCCAGAAGGACGTCACCAGGACGCAGGCCAGCCTTTTCGACACCTATTACACGCGCTCCGTTCACAGCAAGCAAGTGCGTCGGCCGCTGATGCGTCCGGACGAAATTCGCACCATGGACAAGAACAAGGTCGTCATTCTGCCGCGCGGCGAAAATGCAATCCTTGCGACTCGCAATTTCTATTTCGCTGATCGGGAGCTCTCCAAGCTGGCGTTCATGACGCTCCCGCAAAGGGCGAACGCAAAGCACGCCAAACCAGTCGCTGCCGCCGCCGCCCTCCCCTCTCCGTCCGTCCAGTCGATCGTGCCGGTCGGGCCACGCTACCGCTCCGGCATCACACAGTCGCGGCTGCAGCGCGGTGCGACGTTCGCTGCAAAAATTGGACGCGCCGAGCGGCCAGTCGCTCGCCGTCGCTTGCCCGCCGCGCAAAAGGATGAGCTTGAGGCGACCCATATCCCGTCGGCAACGGCGGCGCCCGTTGCGCCACAGGCTGTCGACTTTTCGGCTTTGGCCGCCCGGGCAGCGTCGACCAGGATCTCGCCACAAAAAGAGGCCGTGATTGCGGCCATTCTTGCTAAGGCCAAATCTTTCCGTCCGCAGTCGACCGACCCCGAGACGTTCGACCGCAATTTAAGCGTCATCGCGGACGCCTTGCCGGACATTGTGGACGAGTAGTAGGCGTTGTCGATCCCTGGGCGCAACGGCCCCGGTCGCTTTCGACGCTGCGGCCCAGGAAGAAGTCATGCTCACTGATCGATTTCGTTATCCAGACATCATCCCGTAGAAGCCCCTCGGCAGTGATGGCGAAACCCCAGAAGCTGATTCCATGCGTTGGTGATCTCGGTTGTTCAAACGGGCGACAGCGTAGTCCGCTCGCGTTCATGTTGCGCTTTGTGACCCCAGCGTAACCGGCACCGATCGTCTTCAATTGCCAAAGGGGCAGTTTGGAGAATGGCTCTACGGCGGAGGGCCCGGCCCTCAAAATTGTTATTCACCGGCGTCGAGTCTGCAGCCATTCTCTTTGAAAAAAGAGCATCGTATACAGTAGGCTTGTCGATGCGTGGGGGAGATGCAGATGAGACTAAAAAAAGCGAGGGTAACTAACTATCGGAGCGTCAAGGATTCCGGGTGGATTGATTTTGAGCCGAATAAAACCATTCTCGTCGGCCCTAATGAAGCCGGCAAGTCGGCGCTACTTAAGGCCCTCCAACAGATAAACGCACCGTCGGGGATTGGTGGTTTCGATGCTCTTCGCGACTATCCTCGTGGCGATTACAATGACATCACGGCTAAGCGCGCGGAGCCTTCAAAAATCAGCGTTGCGGTAGCTCATTTCGAACTAGAGGCTGCAGACAAGCAAGCGCTCGAACCGGAGTTTCAGCCCGCCACCTACGTGTTCACACGCCGCCTCGACAACTCGTGGTGGCATGACCTTGAAGGCATCCAGGCCAGAGCCACTACCGACGAATTGAAAAAGGATCTCGCCCGTCTTGCCGCCCACGTTGATGGTCGACAAAAAGAAGGGGAACCACTGCCTAGTAAAGAGCTTGAGGTTGTCCTACCTAGCGAACTATAAGAGCGGGAATTTCTGGATTTTCGACGATCTCGCGACGAGCTTGATTGCTTGGCTAGAAAAATTCTACCCGCTTGTCGATCAAGCGGATACCAAGGAAGAGGAGCGATACGACAGGCTCCTTGCTCGCTGCAGATACTCGCTGCGATGGAGTGCTGCGCTGGGCGTGCTACGAAAGGCCCTGCCGGTATTCGTCCTGTTCAGCAACTATTTCCGCGTCCG
>NZ_RZTF01000463.1:1793-2458 GCF_004023175.1 Mesorhizobium sp. M7A.F.Ca.MR.362.00.0.0 | reverse complement strand
GTCCGGCCGCTCATTCATCTTGATCACCTCGCGACCCGCATCGAACAAAACCTGCTCGACGATGCCCAGTATGACTACGGAAATCAGTGCCTCCTTAAGCTCCTCGGCTTCACGGCGCGAGAGCTGTCGGACCTCGGTAAGGCGGCCGAGCCCAGTGCCAAGGACGCGGACGCGGACGCCCAAAAGAAATACAGAGATCAGCTCGACAACCGCTCTTACCAACTGAACGCCGCGAGTGTTCGGCTCACGGACCAGATCGTAAAAGTCTGGAACCCGAACCCAGAACGCGCCGAAGCCAGTCGGCTCAGGATCACCGCTGACGGCCAATATCTCAAGGTCGTGGTCGAGGATGGCCTGGGCGTAGAGATCGAACTGGATCAGCGATCAGAGGGTTTCCAGTGGCTGGTCTCGTTTTTCGTGGTGTTCTTCTCCGAGACGGAGGACAAACATGCAAACGCAATCCTGCTGCTTGATGAGCCGGGAATGAGCCTGCACGCGCTGAAGCAGCGTGATTTCCGGAACACGATCTCCATGCTCTCGGAGTCCAACCAGACGGTCTACACGACGCACTCGCCTTTTCTGGTCGGTCCAAATGAACTCGACCTCGTCCGAGTCGTCGAGATGGCTGACCGCAAGGTCGGCACCAAGGTGCATACAACCATCAC
>NZ_RZTF01000463.1:0-1783 GCF_004023175.1 Mesorhizobium sp. M7A.F.Ca.MR.362.00.0.0 | reverse complement strand
GATCCCGCCGCTCTGTTGCCACTGCAGGAGGCATTGGGCTACGACCTCGCGCAGAGCCTGTTTGCGCAACAGCGTAACCTGATCCTCGAAGGCCTGACCGACTTCTGGTACCTTGAGGCCACGTCGGAAATGTTGCGGCTCGGCGGCGTCGCAGATCTTAACGACAAGATCGCCCTGATCTCGGCCAATACCGCGAGCAAAGTGGTCTATTTCGCGACGATTCTAATCGCCCACAATTTGAAGGTCGCGGCATTGCTTGACAGCGACAACGCCGGCGAACAGGCCGCGAAGCAGGAGGTGCTGGTGCATCGCCTTGGCGCCAAGCGCATTCTCCGGACGATGGACTTCACCGTTCCCCCCAGACCGAAGGCCGAGATTGAAGATTTGCTGCGCGACGTGCTTATACCCCTTGCGGCAAAAGAACTTGGCATCGACGTTACCGCCGAAGCAACAGCCACGCCCGGAAAAGCCCTTGGTCGACCTTCTGTCAGCAAAGGGCGGGGCCAATTTCTCCAAATACAAGCTCGCAAAGGCTTACGTGCGCTGGACCCGGGACCATACTGCCCAAGATCTTAGCCAAACCGAGCGCGACGCGTGGGCGAAGCTTATCGGCGCCATCAATGCGGCTTTGAAATAGAGGGGCAGGTGCTGCCGCGTCAGGGGCACTCAAACTCATGATCTTGCCGTTCGGGAAAAACAGAAGGGCCAAGCGAAAACGAAACCTGTTCCGATGACCTTCAGCACGAAGGAGCTCGAACTGGTCGCCGCGGCAGAGCAGGCGGTAGCGACGTTCATTGATTACCTTGGTGCCAATAACGCTGCTTAGGCCGCTCTCCCTTGTCGGCAGGACGCGATAGGTGAGGTCGCTACAAGTAGTCACATGGATTCTCATCAACCCGCTTCGGGATACATGTGCTTCAGCGCTCGTATTCGTCGACCTTGCTGCGCTGTGTCTTGCGGTCCTGTTCGTCGGCCTGCCGGCCCTTTTGCTTGGCTGAGTCTTTTTGCTGCTGAACGCGTTGCCGTGCCTTCTCGGCATGTTGCGCCGAAGCCTCGGGTTGACGCGTGTCGTCTCGGGCCGGCAAATCGCGGCCGCGCGCCTCTCTTTCTGGCGCGGCCTCGCCGCCTCCGCCTGCACCCTTTTGCTGCTCGAACTGGAGCCGGGCCAATCGATCGTGCATCTTGTCGTTCACGCCATCGCGGTATTGCTCGAAACGGGGTTGCTCAGCATTGGGAAGCGTGTGCCGCATCTCATCCAATGCTTGATTCACACGCGCCATCTTCTGCCGCATTTCCAAAGGTGTCTGCGCCATTTCGGTAGCTCCTATTAGCCTGGTCAATTCTTTCATGCCGGGATGGGACAAGAACGACGAGATCAGCCCCGGTCCCCCGCCATCTTTGGAGACGCTATCGGCAGGCTTCTCGCCTCCCCTGCGCGCAGGAATCTGGAGGAGATTCTTGCCGATCGCCTCGGCTGCAGTCAGCGCCTGGCCGGTGACGCCAGCCGCCCGCATCACGGCGGCCGTCTGCTGCCACACGCCGGCGATCGTCGCGCCATTGGCGACAATTAACTTGCGATCCATTCGACGCTGTCGCTTATCCTCCACACGCGCGACAGTCTTGTCACTGACCAGATAGCGCGCATCGTGCTGCGCGCGCATGTAGGCGCCCGCATGTTCCTTCGTATGCGGGCGGCTCATTGCATGATCGTACCGGCGGGTTGCGACCATCGCTATGCCGTTTTCGCGCGCCTTCTCCGCGTAGGCTTCCCGCCAGGCATGGA
>NZ_RZTF01000462.1:0-4618 GCF_004023175.1 Mesorhizobium sp. M7A.F.Ca.MR.362.00.0.0 | reverse complement strand
CCGCATAACATGAACCGCATAACCGAGATTGAAATCGGCGCCGCCAGCGTCGGCATTCTCGGAGACCCGCACCTCGGACGAGCCTTCGTCCGAGGTGTTTCGCTTGAAAAGCGTGGTCTCCGTGAGAAGATGGTGCTGGTCGACTTCCAGCAGCGCATGAGGGCGTCGGGCATCTTCGACGCCTTCATCTGCATGGGCGACCTCTTCGACAAATGGGCGGTGCCCTACAACATCGTGTTCCAGGCCGCCTGGACGTTCCTGCAGGCCGCACGGACGAACCCGAAGACCGAGTATTTCGTCATCGCCGGCAACCATGACATCTCCAGGGATCTGGAGAAGAAGGGCGCGCTGGATCTGTTCGAGCTGATCGTCGGCAATCTGCCGAACGTCCATGTCATCCGCCACACCAACGGTGGGTACTTCTGCAAGATCGGCGGCGATCGCGTCGGCTTCTTCCCGTTCCACCCAACCACGCCGGCCGCAGACCTGGTCACCGACCCGATCGACGTCGCTTTCGGCCATTGGGACACGATCTTCGGCGACGGCAACCTGATCCCGACGAAGCGCCTGGCCGAAGTCGGCTGCGCGATCGCCTACACTGGCCACGTCCACCTGCCCGACGAGTTCGAGCGGGACGGCGTCACGGTGGTCCAGGTTGGCTCGATGCAGCCCTACGCCCAGGGCGAGGACCACGGTGAGATGTACGTCACGCTCCCGCTCGACGAGCTGGCCGGCAAAGACCTCCGCGACAAGTGCGTCCGCGTCCTGCTCGCCCCCGGCGAGAAGAGCACGGACGTGGAGGTCGACTGTCTGCAGATCAGCTTCAAGCGGATCGGCGTGGACGAGGAAGAGACCGAGGAGGTCGCCATGGGCGACTTCAACATCATGGCCCTCTTCAGTCAGGCATTCGAGGAAGCCGGCGTGCCGGACGAAGTCCGCTCGCAGATCCTGACCCGGTACGAGGAGAGCCGTGTTGCCGAGTAAGGAACAGATCATCAAGGCGATGGACGAGTGGCTCACCACAGAGGGTCTCGTCCTTGCTGAGCGGCAAGTGATTGAGGCGCTGAAACTCAACGCCCAGCGCAGCGTCGAAACGTTCGCCGAGACTGCCCGGTACTTCCACGAAGTGCTGCACGACATAGTCATGAGCGCTGTGAACAAGGCGCGATCCCAAGGAAAATGCAAGGAGTGGCCGAGTGCTTAATCGCCTGACCTATAGTGTGACGTTCCCCTCGACAGGCCGGACCCTGTCGGGGGATTTCTCTTTTCAGAAGGGCTTCGGTGCAATCACCGGCCCGAACGAAGCCGGCAAGTCTGTCATCTTGGAGATGATCCGGTATTGCCTCTTCGGCACCTCCGCGCTGCGGGGCAAGGCCGAAGACTACAAGAACCTGAAGGCCGCCCTGACCTTCACCGCTAAGGGCGAGGCCTGGACCGTCGACCGGACAATCACCTCGGCCAAGCTATTCCGCGGCGGCAATCCGACCGCCACCGGCCAGAAGGGCGTCAACAGCAAGGTCGTCGAGATCTTGGGCTTCGGCCTCGAGGTGTTCGACACCGCGTGTGTAGCCAACCAGGGTGACATCGAGAAGCTCGGCTCTATGCGACCGGCTGAACGCAAGGCCATGGTCGACAGCGTCATCGGCCTGTCGGTGATCGACGAGCTGGCCAAGTGGTGCGGCCAGGAGGCTAACAGCCTGGCCTCGCTGATCGACGGCATGGAAGTCGGCCTGGTGAAGCCCACCAAGCTGGAACAGCCGGAAGGCTACATCAACAGCACTGAGCTCGCCGAGCTCCGTGACGCGCAGCGCGTGTTGAGCGACGAGCTTAACCAGATCAAGGGCCGCCTCGCCCAGCCGCGGCTGGCGCAGCCCGTGGAGCCGGTGAAGACGTCCTGCCGGTCTGCCCTGGATCTGGAAGAGGAGCTGGAGCTGGCCCGCGCCTACGAGGCGGCCCAGGCCGAGCTCAAGCGCCTGCCGGCGCCGCCCCCGGAGTTCTCCGAGGAAGGCATCGACGACTGGGAGCTGCGCGAGAAGATCCGCCGGGGCTACCCGACGACAATGACGGCCGAGCAGATCGCCAAGGCCGATGCCGACGTCGAGCTGCTCCGTCAGTTTGAACGCCTGGATCATCTGACCAAGCAGCACCAGGATCTGCTCGACGTCGGGACGCACACCTGTCCCGAGTGCGATCACGAATGGCCGATGGAGAAGTCTCGGATCGAGAAGATCACGTATGAGAAGACGGTCCTGACCGTCGCTCTCAAGGACGTCCAGCGTCCCTCCAAGCCCGACATGGTCAACGTCGACGTTGCCCGTCGCCAGCTGCAGGCGTTCGACAAGGTCAGGGACGACTGGGAACGCGTCAAGGACACGGTGGCGCCCGTGCATACCCGCCAGCAGGTGGCGGAGTTCAAGGCCGCTCTCCAGGCCCAGGGACGCCGTGCAGAGCTCGAGGCCGTGGAGCCGGCCTCGGCAACGTCGAAGGAGCTCAACGCCCTCTGGCGGGACCGCCTGGCCTACGAGCACGAGCTTTCCTCCTACCATGATCGTCGCAAGGCGTGGCAGGAGATGGAAGTCAACCGCGTGATCGACGAGGAGCGGGCCGCCGAGCTCGCGTCGGTCCCGAGCGATCTCCGGCTGCTGGAGGCCAACTACGACGCCGCCAAGATCTACGAGGACCGTCTCGCCACCTACAAGCGCGACAGCAAGGCCTACGGCGACCGCCAGAAGGAGATCAAGGCGCAGCGTGAGACCGAACAGGGTTATCGCAAGGGCCGTGAGGCGCTGACGATCCTCCGCCGTTTGGTCAAACAACATCTGATCCCGTCGCTGAACAAGGTGGCGAGCCACTACATCAGCAAGATGACCGGAGGGCAGCGGAATGTGATCGAGGTCGACGAAGACTTCGAGATCGCCGTGGACGGCCAGCCGATCAACACACTGTCTGGCTCCGGCAAGGCTGTAGCGAACCTCTCGCTTCGTCTTGGATTGGGTCAGGTTCTGACCAACAATGTGTTCTCCGTCTTCTTGGGAGACGAGATCGACGCGTCCATGGATGCCGACCGCGCCCATAATACTGCTCTTACCCTAGAGTACCTCGCAAGTCGCATCTCGCAGATCTTGTTGGTCAGTCACAAATACCCTCAAGCCGATTACTACATTGAGCTTGAGGCAAATGAAAAAAACATCAATCGACATTCTAGTTGAAGAAGAAATCCGGAAGACGGGCGGCAATCTCTCGATGGTCGCCCGTCGTCTGGGTCTCCCCTACCACTCGCTGGTGGCCCGCTTCGGACCAACAGCAATCTCCACCCTGCCCGTTGCATGTCCCCGCCCAGCCGACATCAAGGAACTGGGCCGGTCGCATGTTCGCCAGCACGTTGTCGCGATCAAGCGCTGCGGAACTGAGTGGGCAGCAGAGTTTGACGAGGTGCTCAAGGACGCCCGTCATAAGTTCGACCAGGGCACCCACGAGATGGCCCAGTCGATCGACCAGGGCTGGGTCGTCCAGTACCTGATCCCCCGCCGGAAACCGACCGCACCGCGGAGGTTCTTCCATGGGAGCTGATACCTTGAAGCACTTCATCTTTGATTGCGACGACGTCCTACTCGACTGGGTTGGGGGCTTCCGCGATTTCCTCGTGGAGATTGGACATACACCTGCCGAGCCAAGGCCGCGTGATTGGTCCATGGCTGAGTGGATTGGTATCGAAGACGCGGCAACATTCCGCTTGATCGAGATCTTCAACTCGTCCCCGGCCTTCGGTCAGCTGAAGCCGTACGATGACGCTCTGGAAATGGTCAGGCAACTGAAGGACGAGGGACACACCCTGACGGTCCTCACCAGCTGCTCGGACGATCCGAGCATTGTCAATCGCCGTGTCCAGAACCTCCGGGACTGCTTCGGTGATGCCTTCCCCCGTGTGATCTGCCTGCCTCTCGGCCAGTCCAAGTCTCAGTGGCTTGAGGTTCTGCGCCCCGGCATCTGGATCGAGGACAACTACAAGAACGCCCTCTGCGGCGAGCGCGCTGGCCACAAGACGTTCATCTTGAGGCGTCCTCACAACAGGAAGCACGAGATCGACGGCGTCGATGACGTCGTCACCTGGGTCGGCACTCTGGCGGAGGTGATCTGATGGCTAAGCCCACCAATCCCAAGGCGATCTTCGGCGATAAGAAGCCACCGCTCGGCTACATCCCGCTCTCCGCCCAGCTGGCTGAATTGGAGGCGCTCTACGACGGGATGCTGAAGTACGAGCCCCTCAACTGGCGCGAGACCATGGTCGAAGCCATGACCTACGTCGAAGCCGCCATGCGCCACCTCCAGCTGTGGAAGGTTGGCGAGGAGCTGACCCGCGACACGTTGGTCAAAAACCTGGGCGCGGTCAAGGCGTGCTGCACGATCCTGATCGACGCGGCGGCCCACGGCACCCTGATCGACAACCGGCCGAAGTCCCCGGTCGAAGCCGATCTCCTCTACGAGGGTGAGGAGTGGGTCGAGCGCCTGAAGGAGGTTCACCAGGAACGCCTTCGTCAGCGCCAGCAGGCCGCGACCGCTGCGCCGGTCAACACGGCCGAGCCAGGCGTGCCGATCCCCATCGTGGATGGGCACTGGC
>NZ_RZTF01000461.1:2748-4639 GCF_004023175.1 Mesorhizobium sp. M7A.F.Ca.MR.362.00.0.0 | reverse complement strand
GTTGCGCCCGCCAGCGCATCACCGGCCCCGGTGACGTCAGTGACCTTTCGGGGATTGGGCGGCATGATCGAAAAGGCGCCTGTTTCATCGAACCCCAGCACGGGCGCCTCGCCCGCCGTCACCACGCCACTGACGAGGCCGCTGCATCGCAACCCGTCGACGACCTCGCGCTGCCTGGCATTCGCGGCGACGCCGGCCAGCACCATGGCCTCGCGCCGGTTCATGAAGACCAGCGAGAGCTTCTTCAGCACCGGTATCAGCCGCACCACCTTGGCCGGCGAGATGGCAATGGCGAAAACCGGCTTGCCCGCGGCGAGCGCGACCAGCCGTTCCAGCGCCGAAGAGGGCAGATTGGCGTCGCACAGGATCGCGTCGGCGGCGGCGATCACCTCCCGCACCTTGGAGCGCCTGATCTGCTTGGGAAACGCCAAATCATAGAGCGCCATGTCGGCAAAGCCGACGATCAGCTCGCCTTCGATGTCGATCAGCGCGGTGTAGCTCGGCGTCGTGCGGTCGAGGAAGACCGCCGACAGGTCGGTAATGCCTGTCTCGGCGATGGCTCGCGAAACGGTATCGGCAGCGGCATCGCCGCCGCGAACCGACATCAGCGACGCGGAGACGCCGCGCCGCACGGCGCTGCGCAAAGCATTGAAGACGCCGCCGCCGACATCCTCGCGCATTGTGCCCGGATTGGAGGCGGCAGGCACGTAAGCGCCGGACACCTGGCCGCGTCGGTCGATATGGGCGCCGCCTATGGCCAGTATTTTCGCGGATTTCAGCATGCCGGCGATATGACCTTTGTTATTCCAGCCGCACAAGCGCTAGGCTGTGCGACGGAGCTTCGCATGCGAGGCGGCGATTCGGCAGGTCGAAACAACCGAGCCGTCTGGCCCAACGTGCGGTGCATTCCTGATCGAATCCCTGGACAAAAAAAGAACAAATCCGGATATTGCTTGTTTTTCAGTTATTTGACCCCTCTTGCCAAATGAGAACAAAAAAGGTACAAATAGGCAGGGATTACGGATTGTCCGGCCTTCATTGACGACCAAGGGGTGATGTATCATGGCTCAGAATTCTTTGCGGCTGGTAGAGGACAAGGCAGTGGACAAATCAAAGGCTCTGGATGCGGCGCTGTCGCAGATCGAGCGGGCTTTCGGCAAGGGCTCGATCATGCGGCTCGGCGCCAACGATCAGGTCGTCGAGATTGAAACGGTGCCGACCGGCTCGCTTGGCCTCGACATCGCGCTTGGCGTCGGTGGCCTGCCGCGCGGCCGCATCATCGAGATCTACGGGCCGGAAAGCTCGGGCAAGACGACGCTTGCCCTGCACACCGTTGCCGAAGCCCAGAAGAAGGGCGGCATCTGCGCTTTCGTCGATGCCGAGCACGCGCTTGACCCGGTCTATGCCCGCAAGCTTGGCGTCGATCTCGAAAACCTTCTGATCTCGCAGCCTGACACTGGGGAGCAGGCGCTGGAAATCTGCGACACGCTGGTGCGCTCCGGCGCCATCGACGTGCTGGTGGTCGATTCGGTCGCGGCGCTGACGCCACGCGCCGAAATTGAAGGCGAGATGGGCGATTCGCTGCCCGGCCTGCAGGCCCGCCTTATGAGCCAGGCGCTACGCAAGCTGACCGCGTCGATTTCGCGCTCCAACACCATGGTCATCTTCATCAACCAGATCCGCATGAAGATCGGCGTCATGTTCGGCTCGCCTGAAACCACCACCGGCGGCAATGCGCTGAAATTCTACGCTTCGGTGCGCCTCGACATCCGCCGCATCGGCTCGATCAAGGACCGCGATGAGGTTGTCGGCAACCAGACCCGCGTCAAGGTGGTCAAGAACAAGCTGGCGCCGCCCTTCAAGGTGGTCGAATTCGACATCATGTTTGGTG
>NZ_RZTF01000461.1:307-2738 GCF_004023175.1 Mesorhizobium sp. M7A.F.Ca.MR.362.00.0.0 | reverse complement strand
TGTTTGGTGAGGGCGTCTCCAAAACCGGCGAACTGGTCGATCTCGGGGTCAAGGCTGGTATTGTCGAGAAGTCTGGCGCCTGGTTTTCCTATAACTCGCAGCGTCTCGGCCAGGGCCGCGAAAATGCCAAGCTGTTCCTGCGTGACAATCCCGACACGGCACGCGAGATCGAGTTGTCGATCAGGCAGAATGCCGGGCTGATCGCCGAGAAATTCCTCGAGAATGGCGGCCCTGAGCGCGGCGATGATGACGGTTTCGAGGAAGAATCCGGCGCGATGTAACAGCTTCGTGCGCGATGCCGGCCGGAGTTCGGCCATAATCGCGTTCTATTATCTCAGGCTTATGTAATCGAGTTCCGTGTTATTGCGTTTCGAAACCGCCGGCCCAGTGCCGGCGGTTTTGCGTTTTGGCGGCGGAACCAGGCCGGGTCGAACGGCCGGCAAAGGCCGTGGATTGGACCAATTCCGTGTTTCTGGACAGGGTGAAGCGCGGCGGCTAAAAGGCCAAGTCCTAATCTTCTAGAACGCAGAGCCCATTTCCGCCGGTTTGCCGGCGGCTCTTCCGAAAAGGCAGCATCATGAGTGGCGTGAACGAAATCCGGTCGACATTTCTCGACTACTTCCGCAAGGAGGGTCACGAGATCGTCGCATCGAGCCCGCTGGTGCCGCGCAACGACCCGACGCTGATGTTCACCAACGCCGGCATGGTGCAGTTCAAGAACGTCTTCACCGGTCTGGAGAAGCGGCCCTACTCGCGCGCCTCGACCGCCCAGAAGAGCGTTCGCGCCGGCGGCAAGCACAACGATCTCGACAATGTCGGCTACACCGCGCGCCATCTGACCTTCTTCGAGATGCTCGGTAATTTCTCCTTCGGCGACTATTTCAAGGAGCGCGCCATCGAGCTTGCCTGGAACCTGATCACCAGGGAGTTCGGGCTGAACAAGGACAAGCTGCTGGTCACCGTCTATCACACGGACGACGAGGCGGCCGGCTTCTGGAAGAAGATCGCCGGTTTTTCCGACGACCGCATCATTCGCATCGCGACCTCGGACAATTTCTGGGCGATGGGCGACACCGGACCGTGCGGGCCGTGCTCTGAAATCTTCATCGACCGCGGCGAACACATCTGGGGCGGCCCTCCCGGCAGCCCGGAGGAAGATGGCGACCGTTTCCTGGAATTCTGGAACCTGGTGTTCATGCAATATGAACAGGTGACGAAGGAGGAGCGCATCGACCTGCCGCGTCCGTCGATCGACACCGGCATGGGCCTGGAGCGCATGGCATCCATCCTGCAAGGGGTGGAAAGCGTCTTCGAGACCGATCTGTTCCGTCACCTGATCGACGCGGCCTCGTCCGCGATCGGGCATGGTCCCGACAAGGAGACGGTCGCGTCCTACCGGGTCATTGCCGATCATCTGCGTTCGTCCTCCTTCCTGGTGGCGGACGGCGTGCTGCCTTCGAATGAAGGCCGGGGCTATGTCCTGCGCCGCATCATGCGCCGCGCCATGCGCCATGCGCAGCTGCTGGGTGCCAACGAACCGCTGATGTGGAAGCTGGTGCCGGCGCTGGTGCGCGAAATGGGCCAGGCCTATCCGGAGCTGCTGCGCGGCGAACAGTTGATCACCGAGACGCTGAAGCTCGAGGAGACCAGGTTTCGCAAGACGCTGGTGCGCGGCCTCGGCCTGCTCTCCGAGGCGACGGAGACGCTGCATGCCGGCGACATGCTGGACGGCGAAACGGCCTTCAAGCTCTACGACACCTACGGCTTCCCGCTCGACCTGACGCAGGACGCACTGCGCCAGCGCAGCATCTCGGTCGATCTTGCCGGCTTCACCAATGCGATGGAGCAGCAGAAGGCCGAGGCGCGCAAGCACTGGGCCGGCTCCGGCGACGCGGCGACCGAGACCATCTGGTTCTCCGTGCGCGAGAAGGCGGGCGCCACCGAGTTCCTCGGCTATGAGACTGAAGCTGCCGAAGGCATCATCCAGGCGCTGGTCAGGGACGGCAAGACCGTGGACAGCGCCGGCAAGGGCGACGCGGTGGCGATCGTCGTCAACCAGACCCCGTTCTATGCCGAGTCCGGCGGCCAGATGGGCGACACCGGCGTTGTTTCAGGCGAGGGCTTCTCGATCGACGTTTCGGATACGCAGAAAAAGGCCGACGGGCTGTTCGTCCATGTTGGCAAGGTGGCCAGCGGCACGGTCAGGACCGGCGCCGCCGTCGAGCTGAAGGTCGACCATGCCAGACGCTCGCGGTTGCGCGCCAACCATTCCGCGACGCATCTGATCCATGAAGCGCTGCGCGAGGTGCTGGGCAGCCATGTCGCGCAGAAGGGCTCGCTGGTCGCGCCCGAGCGCCTGCGCTTCGACATCTCGCACAACAAGCCCATTTCACCGGAGGATCTCGAAGAGGTCGAGCGCATGGCCAACGAG
>NZ_RZTF01000461.1:0-297 GCF_004023175.1 Mesorhizobium sp. M7A.F.Ca.MR.362.00.0.0 | reverse complement strand
CGAGATCGTCGTCCAGAACGGCCCGGTGTCCACGCGCCTGATGTCGGTCGACGATGCCATTGCCGAAGGCGCCATGGCGCTGTTTGGCGAGAAGTACGGTGACGAAGTGCGCGTCGTGTCCATGGGCACCGGTGTGCACGGCGCCAAGGCCAACCGGCCCTATTCGGTCGAGCTTTGCGGCGGAACGCATGTCCGGGCGACTGGCGATATCGGCCTGGTGCGTGTCGTGTCGGACAGCGCGGTCGCCGCCGGCGTGCGCCGCATCGAGGCGCTGACCGGCGAAGCCGCGCGCAAACA
>NZ_RZTF01000045.1:21783-26031 GCF_004023175.1 Mesorhizobium sp. M7A.F.Ca.MR.362.00.0.0 | reverse complement strand
GAACGTTGCACGTGGCGAATTCCTGGCAGTAGGCGCGCAGCGTCCCTATGACCAGGGCGTCGCCGAGGCCAAGGCAGCCGCGCTTGCATTGCTTGGACATGACGTCCCGCCATACATCTCGGTGCCGACGTTGCGCGTCAAGAAGCTCGACCTTCTCAGTGCCCTCAAGCAGGTCACCAAGGAAGATGCTCCCGCCTCGGTGGTAAAAATCTGCAACGGCGAATGCTTCTAGCCCCTTTTTCGTCGGCGGGCTCCAGCAGTCCCGCCGACGCTCTCCCAAGCGATCGAGAAAATCGTCATGGCCGAAGCCAAAACCTCAACGTCCCGGAACGCGATCGTAGCGATGCAGCGCATCAGCAAGTCGTTTGGCGCGAACCGCGTGCTGTCCAACGTTTCGTTCGAGGTCATGGCCGGTGAAACCCACGCGCTGCTCGGCGAGAATGGTGCGGGCAAATCGACGCTCATGAAGATCCTCATGGGAGCCTATCAAACGGATGAAGGCCGCATTCTTTTCGCCGGAGAGGACGTCACCGCCTTGTCGCTTCGCGAGAGGATCGACCGCGGTATTGCAATGATCTTCCAAGAACTGAGCGTCTTGCCGAACCGCTCGGTTGCCGAAAACCTCTTTGTCCTACGCGAGCCCCTCTCCTTTGGCCGGCGTGTCAACAGTAGAAAAATGGTTCGTGACGCCCAGGCTCTGATCGAGCGGTACGCCTTCTCGCTTGATGCTTCCGCGCGCGTGGGCGATCTGGCCTTCGCCCAACGGCAGATGGTCGAGATCCTCAAGGCGATCTCGCGAGGCGCCAAGCTGCTCGTCATGGATGAGCCGACTTCATCTCTGACCATCCACGAGGAAGAAACGCTTTTTCGCACCATCGGTCAGCTGAAGCAGGGCGGAATCGGTATCGTCTACATCAGCCATCGCATGGCCGATGTGCTGCGGCTTTCGGATCGCATTTCGATCATCAAGGATGGGCGACTGGTTGGCCCACTTGATCCGAGCAAGACCTCCATCGAGGATATCGCCGCGATGATGTCACGGCCAAAGGGCGACGTGCCTTTGCCGACCGCAGCAGCGCCCACGAAACGCCGCCCGGCAACGTCGGTTGGGGCGCCGGCCCTTGAGGTCCGCGATCTAGCCACGTCGCGCAAGCTGTCCGACGTATCGTTCTCGATCGATCCAGGGGAGATCGTCGGTCTTGCCGGGCTTGTCGGCAGCGGCCGCTCGACCTTGGGAAAGGCTTTGTTCGGTATCCTTCCGGATGTATCCGGCCACATCACCGTCGCAGGGGAATCCGTTCGGCCGGGCAGCGTCAGCGGGGCCATCACTGCTGGTGTCGCGCTTGTTCCAGAAGACCGCCGGCTCGAAGGGCTTGTTGGCGGGCGCTCAATCGAGGAGAATCTTGCGCTTCCCCGCCTTTCCGATTTCTCGCTCGCGGGTCCCTTTGGACCAATGGCGAAGGCCCGGATAGCGGCTCTGTTCAGACAATACCGCGACGACCTTAATATCCTGTGCCGCGGTCCCTTACAAAAAGCCCAGGAGCTTTCGGGCGGCAATCAGCAGAAGATCGTCTTCGCAAAATGGCTGGCAATGAAGCCGAAGCTGTTGATCCTCGATGAGCCAACTTCCGGCGTGGACGTCAATGCCAAGCGCGATATGCGCGAGCTTGTGCGCCGCACGGCAGGCGATGGCGTCGCCGTGCTGCTCATTTCGTCGGAACTCGAAGAACTTCTGGATTTGTCCGATCGCATTCTGGTGATGGCGCAGGGGCGGATAACGCGCAGCATGGGCAGCGCGCACGACGAGACCGGGCTTCGCGCGTTGCTGCAGGCCGAGGTCGCCAGGCAAACCACAGTACGCGTCCAGGGAGTTGCAGCATGAAACCGTCCTCGATGCCGATGAGCGCAAATGCGATGAATTTTTTCCGCGATCACGTTACCTATGTGATCTTCCTGGCGATCACCCTCTATTTCGTCTTGTTCGCCCCCCACTTCGCGTCGGTCTCAACCGCAAGCGCGGTTCTGCGCATCACAGCCATCGTCTCCGTGATGGCGATCGGCATGACGTTCGTCATCATCTGCGGCGAAATCGACCTGTCGGTCGGGTCGGTTGCCAGCTTTTCAGGCATGATCGGAGCGTTGCTGCTCGATCAAGGTGTCCCCACCTATGTTGCCGCCCTTCTGGTGTTGGGCGCCGGGGCCACGATCGGCGCGGTGTCGGGCGTGCTTGTTACAAAACTGCGCATTCCATCGTTTCTTGTAACGCTTGGCATGCTGTCCATCTTTTCCGGACTGGCGCTGACCATCACCGGCACCCGGCCAGTGTCGATCGTCGACGATGATTTTTCGGATCTGTTCTGGAACGGCAGTTTTCTGGGCATACAGGCACCGATCTGGTGGACGATCGTCCTTACGGCCGTCGGCTACTACCTGCTGCATCAGATGCCCTACGGCAGACGTGTCTATGCGACCGGTGGAAATGCTGTTGCCGCGCGCTTTTCCGGTGTGCGCACGGACGGCGTCAAGATTTTCGCCTTTGTACTATCCGGCATGACCGCATCCCTTGCTGGCCTGATGCTCGCAGCCCGCTCCACGGCCGGCAATCCCAGCCTGGGAGCGGGTCTCGAACTGGATGTCATCGCGGCCGTGATCATAGGCGGGACAAGTCTCTTTGGCGGTTATGGATCAATCGTCGGTTCCGTCGTCGGCGCAATCTTCATAGGCATTCTCGGATTTGGCCTTCTCGTGCTCGGTCTATCGACCAGCATCCAGGAGGTCATCAAGGGAGCCATCATCATCATTGCCGTCTCGTTGAACCGGCGTTGAAGAGCAGACCCAATGATCGGGCCAGATGCACGCATTCGAGCATCCGGCCTCCGCGGCGGTAGCCGCGGCGCAGGAAAGTTGAGTTTCAGTTTGAAAACCAGCATCGCTGGAGAAACAGGGAGGAAAGTGAAATGACCAGACGTATAACGCTTCTGATGTTGGGTGCTCTGGCTGCATCCACCACAATGTTCACCAGTGCCTGGGCGCAAGACACCTACAAGCCCGGCTGCTATGCTCCCGCGCCAAACAGTGCCTCGGTGATCTCCTATCCGAAGAGGGCCGGACCCTACAAAATTGCCCTGGTCAACGGATATGTCGGCAACGATTGGCGTGCGAATTCCATTCAGACCGCCAAAGCCTGGGGCGCCCGTCCCGAAATCAAATCCAAGCTGTCCGAGCTGAAGATCGTTTCGGTTGGCAACGATTCCACGGCGCAGATCTCGGCGATCGACAACTTCATCGCCGCCGGCTACGACGCCGTGATCATCAATGCCGTCAATCCCACCGCCTTCGACGCAGTCGTGAGGCGCGCCAAGCAAGCCAGTGTGGTGCTGGTGACCTATGACAACGTGCTCGACTCCGACCAGATCGTGCAAATCAACGAAGATCAGGTCGAACTTGGCCGGATCAAGGCGCAGGCCGTGGTTGATGGCATCAAGGCGAAGAAGGGCAATGTCTCGGGTCAGGTTCTCGAAATCGACGGCGTTCCGGGCAACAGCGTCGACCGTGACAACCAAGCGGGATTCAGCGAGGTCTTCTCCAAATATCCCGAGCTAAAGGTGGTCAAGGTCGAGGGTGACTGGGATGTGGGCACGGCCTCGAAAGTGACATCCGACGCCATTGCCACCAACGGCAATTTTGATGGCATTGTCGTTCAAGAGGGCTCGGTTGGCGCACTCGAGGCGATGGCCGCCGCGAAGCACCCGGTCGTCCCGGTCGGGTTCGATGCCGGCAACGGCACGCGCATGCTGGTCAACAAGGGCAAGTATCCTGGCATCACCGCTGCCCAGGCGCCGGCGCTGGCCGCTATGGCGCTCGAGGCCTCGGTCGTGTTGCTGGAGGGCAATGCGCTGCCGCAGAAGGTGTTCCTGCCAATCCCCCAGAAGAACAATGCGGATCTGGCGGAAGGCAAGGATTTTTTCCCCGATCTGCCAAAGACCTTCTACACGGCCACCGGCTTTCCGCAGTGTTTCCCCGTGTTCACGCCCGATGAGCTGAAAGGCCAGACGGCCGACAACGCCAATTGAGCTATGACGCGACCTGGCCGGCGTTTAGGCCAGCCAGGTCGGTAGCAACGGAGCGCGCATGGCCGATCGCTATGTTGAACTGAAATCGGTGTCAAAATCCTATGGCGGCGTTCCAGCGCTGACCGCAGTGGATTTCCGTTGCGAACCGGGACGGGTGCACGCCATTCTCGGCGAG
>NZ_RZTF01000045.1:5001-21773 GCF_004023175.1 Mesorhizobium sp. M7A.F.Ca.MR.362.00.0.0 | reverse complement strand
TCATCCAGCCGGACGCGGGAACGATCTCCATCGGCGAGCAGACGGTGCGCTTCTCCTCCCCGCGGGAGGCGGCCGAACAGGGCACTGTCTGCATGTTCCAAGAGCTGTCGCTGATGCCGCATCTTTCGGTTGGCGACAATATCGTGCTCGCGGCCCCGCGCACCCGGATGGGGATGATAGAGCGCAGCGTTTATCGTGAAGCGCGCGAGGCCCTGGATCTTGTCGGGGCCAAGTCGATCCCGCTTGGCGCTCGCGTTTCGGGCCTGTCCCTGTCGGAACGACAGCTTGTGGAAATCGCCAAGGCCGTGTTCCGCAAACCCAAGCTTCTTATCCTTGACGAGGCGACGTCGGCGTTGACCAGCGAGCTCGTCGAAACGGTGTTCGGTGTCCTGAGAATGCTGAAGGAGCAAGGTGTCGCGATCCTCTTCATTTCGCATCGCATGCACGAGGTCCACGCCATCGCCGACCGCATATCGGTCTTCCGCAATGGCAGACATATCGAGACCTTCGACGTTGGCGCGCGCACGACCGACGAGATCGTCGGCCTCATGATCGGCCGTTCGCTGGAAGAGCTCTTTCCACCACGCCGCGCGCCTGTGCCTGACACGGCGCCGGTCGTTTTGAATGTGTCTAACGTGAGCTGGGCAGGCCAGCTTGTCGATGTATCCCTGGCAGCGCGCGCGGGCGAAATTGTCGGGCTCGGCGGTTTGGACGCACAGGGCCAGCAGCAGATCATGCATGCCGTCTTCGGTGTGCTGCGCGGAGTGACGGGCCGCATCACGCTCAATGGCAAGCGCCTGAATGGCCTCAAGCCGCCGAGGGTGAAACAATCCGATATCGGTCTGGCGCTCGTGCCTGAGGATCGCAAGACCGAGGGGCTGATCCCCAGCATGTCTGTTGCGCAAAACATGCGCTTGGCGGCCCTTGGGCGGGCCCCCTTCGGCCTGCTTGACCTGGACGGCACCAGCGAGGCCCGGCTGCAGGAGCTGATCGAACGTCTGGCCCTGACCTACGGTTCGCTGGACGATCCCATCGCGACGCTGTCGGGCGGCAACCAGCAGAAGGTGGTACTGGCCAAATGGCTTGTGCTGTCGCCCAAATGTCTGCTGCTGATGGACCCTACCCGCGGCATTGACCTGCCGACCAAGGCGCAGATCTACAGGCTGCTCACGGATCTGGCGGCCGAAGGAATGGCCGTGATCCTGCAATCGACCGACTATGAAGAACTCATTCACTTGTGCGACCGGGTGTACGTCTTCTACCGGGGCAGTGTGGCCAAGGAACTGACGGGGGATCACCTGTCCGCCGATGCCCTCATCGCCGCCTCGATGAACGTGCACCTTCACGCTGGGGTCCAAGCATGATGACCTGGCTTCGCCAAAATGCCAGGGAAACGATCGCCGCGCTCGCGCTGGTGATACTTTTCGCTGGCTATATCGCCATTCATCCGCGCGGCTTTTCGACCTATGTGGTTACCATCTGGTCGAACCAGGGGACGCTGCTTGGGCTCGCCGCGATCGCCCAGTTCTTTGTCGTTTTGGTCAAGGGCATAGACCTTTCGGTAGGGTCGATCATTGCGCTGACCAACGTGATGGGATCCTTCCTCCTCCACGGATCTCCCACGTCGATCGCCCTTGGCATGGTGGTGGTGCTCACCGTCGGGGTGGCCTGCGGACTGGTGAACGGGATTGCGGTCGTCTACGGAGGGGTGCAGCCAATCGTCACGACCCTGGCGACGGGTGGCATATTCGGCGGCATCGCCCTGCTTCTGAGGCCAACGCCTGGAGGCAGCATCGATGAGACAATGTCGGACGCGCTCACCTATGCAGTAGCGGGCATCCCGGTCTCGGCGGTCATTCTTGTCATCGTTCTCGTCGTATTGCTGGTGCTTCTGCGCCGCACGGCCATCGGCCTCGGCCTCTACGCTATCGGGTCGTCCGAACAGTCGGCTTATATGACCGGCCTTCGCGTGAACCGGCTGAAGCTCGTCGCCTACGGCAGCAGCGGCTTTGTCGCAGCTCTTGCCGGCACCTATGTCAGTATGGTTACGCTGACTGGCGATCCGAATATTGCGCCGTCCTACACGCTGAACTCGATCGCCGCCGTCGTGTTGGGCGGTGTTGCGCTAAGCGGTGGTGTTGGCAGCCCCATCGGCGCAGTGATCGGCGCTTTGATCCTAAAGACCATCTCGTCGCTGATGTTCTTCTCCGGCCTGCCGCCATTGGCGCAACCGTTCTTCGAGGGATTGATCCTCGCAACTGCAATTGCACTTGGCGCGCTCGGCGTTTTCCGGGTGCGCAGCCGGCTTGAGTTGTACCGCTGATGACCGGTGCAACTGAGCGAACCGTTACCTCCCGCTGGCTCAACCGAGACCGTGTATCGGTGCTGCTGATCGCGCTGGGCTGCGTGGCTCTGCTGTTGGGTGGTTCCCTGTTGTATCCCGGCTTCCTGAAGCCCGGCTACATCCTGCAACAGCTTCAGATCGCCGCCTTTCTTGGCATCATCGCCACCGGCGCGATGCTGGTGATCCTGCTCGGCGAGATCGACCTTTCGGTACCGTGGACCATTACTGGCACGGCGATCGTAGTCATCTCGGCCTCTGGCAGCTCCAATCCCCTGGTTGCCAGCCTGGCAATTCCCCTGGGACTATGCCTTGGCATTGCAGTCGGCCTCTTGAACGCCATTGGTGTTGCCGTCTTTCGCGTGCCTGCGATGGTGTGGACGCTGGCCGTCAACGCCATGCTGTTCGGCGCTGCGGTCTTCTACACCGGCAACAGCCGTCCCAACGGTGAGGTTCCCTGGCCGGCGACGCAGGCGGCGACCGGCCGGACCTTCGGCATCCCCAATGCTTTTCTCGTTTGGCTGGTGGTCGCCGCGATCACCATCTGGGTTCTCAAACGGACCGTTTATGGAAACTATCTCTACGCACTGGGCAATTCGCGACGTGCCGTGTTTCTCGCCGGGGCGCGGGTTCGTCTGGTTATGGTGGCAACTTTCGTCCTTGCCGGGGTTTTTTCCAGTTTCGGCGCCATCCTCCTGCTCGGCTACACCAATCAGGCCTATCAGGGCATGGGGGACCCTTATCTCATGCCGGTGATCTCGGCCGTGGTGATTGGGGGGACCTCGATTCAGGGCGGCCGAGGGAACTATATCGGCACGTTCGCTGGTGCGATCTTCATCACGCTTCTGTCGTCGATCCTGTCGGTTATGCAAATGCCCCCTGCTGCGCGCCAGATAATTTTCGGTGCGATCATCCTGGTCATGCTGCTGGTGCACGGGCTCACCAACAAGAAGGAAGGCATCTGAAAGCCAATGGCGGTCAGCGATCCAACGTGGATGCCGTGTCCACGTCCATGAGGCAGTCAAGGCTGTGATACCGATGGCGCCGAGCGCGAGTTGCACAGGCATTCTCGCGACATTGAAATATCCATCAGGCCGAGTGCAAGCCCAAACGGGCCGGTCGGCTGGCAAGGCAACCCCAGCAAGCAAGGCATGTCAAAATGGCATACTACGAGGTTCTGGATGATCGCTTCCAAGATTTCATTATCTCTCTGTGCAAACTTGAAAAACTCCATACTGGAATGCGCTGGGCTGAAGGGCCCGTGTACTTCGCCGATGGCCGCTTTCTGCTCTTCAGCGACATTCCCAACAACAGAATGCTGAAGTGGGATGAAGTGACGGAGAATGTTTCCGTTTTCCGCTATCCTTCGAATTTCTCCAACGGCAATACGCGCGACCGGCAGGGACGCCTGGTCAGCTGCGAACATGGGCAGCGGCGCGTCACGCGCACTGAGTATGACGGCAGCATCACCATCTTGGCCGATCGGCTCGAGGGCAAACGTCTCAATTCTCCCAACGATGTCGTGGTCAAATCCGACGATACTGTCTGGTTCACCGATCCGCCCTACGGCATCCTGAGCAACTATGAGGGCTACAAAGCTCCCAGTGAGATCGGAGCCTGCAACGTCCTCCGCCTTGATCCAAGGTCAGGTACGCTATCGGTGGCTGCCGGCGACTTCGACAAGCCAAACGGCCTTGCCTTCTCCCCGGACGAGGCACATCTCTATATCGCCGACAGCGGCCGTTCCCACGGCCAGGATAAACCGCACCATATGCGTTGCTTTGATGTGGGCGAAGACGGCCGCCTTTCGAATGGTCGCATCTTTGCCGAGATCGATCCCGGCATCCCCGATGGCTTTCGGATCGATGTGGACGGCAATTTGTGGGTGTCAGCTGGCGACGGCGTGCACTGCTTTGCGTCGGACGGTACGCTTCTTGGCAAGATTCTTGTTCCTGAGACTGTCGCCAATGTCTGCTTTGGCGGACCTCATCGAAATCGCCTGTTCATCGCCGCCAGCAGCTCGCTCTATGCCGTCTATCTCAACACAACCGGGTTGCAGGTCTGCTGAGGGAGCAAAATTTCCGGTGACCGGTTTACAATCCCGTCCGTCCCAGGTTGAGCAATCCATTGTCGACGGTGGTCGGGTCGACCAACAAGCGCGGGTTTATACTAGCAAATGCAACTAGCGCAAATCCAGAATTTGGCCGTTGGTAAACTCGGACTTAGGATCGGAGACCCTACCCGCAGCCAGGAAACTCTCCTGTGTTAATGCGACTTTTCGAGCAAGACTCGGAACATTGGCCATTTCCCTGGAAAATCCAGAGTGCGGTGTTCAGAAATGGCAGTCGCGGGCCGCAAGCAAAAAATGGCAACCTCGCGAAAACAGTGGTCGCGGCTGTGATCAAGCCAAAACTAGACGACAGTTGGGATATCTCAGGGCGCGCCATTTGTGAACAAACCTAGCACTCCTGCCGGAGCTGCTCCGCCGCCCACCGCCAGACCTCCCTGAAGCCAGCTCGGTCGAAGTCAATCGGCGACTTCTGCTTCCAGAGCGCGCCCTTGCCTTAGGCCACCGTCAGACCGGCGAACTGCTCGATAGCGGCCAGGCGATAAGCCATGATGTCGACGGAACAGCTTCGAAAACGCGGACGAAGTCTCGTAGCCGACACGGGTCGCAATCCGTGCAATTCCCTCGTCGCTTGTTTCGAGCAGAAACGCGGCCTCCGACATCCGGCGCGCGATCAGATAGCGGCACATGGACTCGCCGACGAGCTTAGTGAAGCGAGCCGAAAACGCCGACCGACCAAGTCCCACGCTTTGCCCGAGGTCGCCAAGCGTCCAGGGGCGATCCGGCCGTTGGTGGATCAACTGAAGTGCCGGTCCTATGTGTGGGTCTGCCATGGCCCCCAGCCATCCGCCTTCTCCGGGGCCGAGCGACTTGATCCAGCTTCGCAACACCTCGACGAAGAGCACTTCAGTCAGACGTGAGAGCGCAACGCCTTGTCCGGGACGCTCGAACGCCGCCTCGCTCACCATGCGTTGCAGAATCGCCGCGAGCCATCCTCCGTCTTCCGTCGGTTTCAGGAGAAGCACGGGCGGAAGCAATTCCAAAACGCTACCGCGCGAGGGGGTTGCCACAGTGAAATTACCACAGATCATCGTCGCGTGCGGTTGCTCGCCGCCTCCATGACGAACGAGGCCAAGACGCCCGGCTAATCGATCGATGTCGACAATCGGTACCGGCCCCGCCTGGCTATCCGAGTAGATCACATGGGGCTCGCCCCGCGTGACGACAACAAAGTCGCCCTCGGTCATGTGGAGCTCTCGTCCCTGTTCAAGCGCGAGGGTAGCCGAACCACGGCTGAGATAGTGGAAAAGGGCGTAAGGGCGCTTTGGCAACGCAAGATTCCAGGGATGGCCGAGCTCGAAGTGGAACAGCAAGGTTCCGCCAAGGCGAATGCGATCAAGCACTTCAGCGAGGATGTCCATGTCACTGACGTTAGCCCTTCGGACGATCCGACACAACATTCGGACGATTGTGCCCTAGCGTCCGCGACCTTCGCGGACGATCTCATGTCGCAGCGGCCGATGCATCGCGAGGTCATTCATTCGCTAACCGGCAGATGGATGGACCGTGGCTTCGCACAGACGGCTGCCCATTCTCGGACGCGCGTCGTCCGCCATTCCAACGGGAGCAATCCAATGCGAAATCTTCTACTTTCCGTCGCCACAGTCCTCATGGCCGGAGCAACAATTGCCGCACCCGCCCAATCGGCTCAACTGCCCAAGGGGGCGGCTCGCAATATCGTGCTCGTCCATGGCGCTTTCGTGGACCAGACAAGCTGGAAGCCGGTTGCCGATATCCTCACGAAGAAGGGCTACAACGTAACGCTCGTCGAAAACCCCCTCACCTCCCTCGCCGCGGACGTCGATGCCACCAAACAGGCGCTCGCGAAACAGAACGGCAAGACCGTTCTCGTTGGCCACTCCTGGGGCGGTGTGGTCATCACGCAAGCAGGTGATGATTCGAAGGTCTCGGCGCTCGTCTATGTCTCCGCATTCGCGCCTGACGTGGGACAATCCCTGGCCACCCTGGCCAAGAGCGGTCCGGCCACCGAAGGCGGCGCGGCAATTCATCCCGATGAGAAGGGCGATCTCTACATCGATCCCAAAGTGTTTCCTTCGGCAGTCGCGGCCGACCTTCCTCCAGAGATCGCCGAATCCCTGGCAAACCATCAACTGCCGTTGAACCACACCGCATTCGAGGCTCCGGTCGATACGGCAGCCTGGCACGATAAGCCGACGTTCTATGTGATCAGCACGAAGGACAAGGTCATCGCCCCTGAGGTCCAGAAGATGTTCGCCAACAGGATGAAGGCCCACACGACGGAGGTCGCCGGCAGCCATGCCTCCCTCGTCGTCCATGCGAAGGAAGTCGCCGCAGTCATAGAAAAGGCCGCACTCGTGAAGTGACGATACCGCTCCCGGCACTTTCGTGCCGGGAGCACCACGTCTGGTCGGCGGGCTACGGAATGCCTTGGGCCACGAGCGGCTCAAACCTAGCCAAAACCGCACCAGCTACTCCCACTCGATTATTTAAGCCAAGCATCCGGAGGATGACATGACTGAACTCGACACCGCGACTCAGGACGCCGCCACGCTAGAAACGGCGCCCACCCGTTACATCGAAGGCGGCGGAATCCGCTTTGCCTATCGCCGCCTCGGCCCATCGATCGGAACGCCGCTGGTTCTCCTGCAGCATTTCTCGGGCAACATCGACGCCTGGGACCCCGCCGTCGTGAATGCCCTGGCCGCCGATCGACCGGTGATCGCTTTCGATAACGCCGGGGTCGGCCGCTCGACAGGCCAAACGCCCGACAATATCGAGGCGATGGCCCGAGACGCGGTCGCCTTTATCAATCTGCTTGGCCTCCCCGAAGTCGACTTGCTGGGCTTTTCCCTCGGCGGCTTCATCGCGCAGCAGATCGCCGCCGACCACGCAACTCTGGTCCGCAAGCTCATCCTCGTCGGCACGGCTCCGAAAGGCGGTGAGGAGCATCTCTTGGCGGTTCTGCAGGACGCGTTTTCCCAAACCGACGCGCCGGACCCCCGCCTTCCGCTATTCTTCACGAAGTCGTCCGCCAGCCAGCAGGCCGGCCTGGCGTTTCTGAAGCGGGCGAAGGTGCGTAAGGAAGATCGCGATACCGATAACGGCAGCACGGTGACCGATCCGCAGACCAAGGCGCTGATTACCTGGTGCGCCACTCCTGATCCCGAGCACGCCACTCTGCGCGCCATCCACCAGCCAGCCCTTGTGCTCAGCGGCAGCCATGACACCATGCTCCCGGCGGACAACGCCTACGCAATGTTCAAGGCTCTAAGCAACGCCCAGCTGGTCCTCTATCCCGATTCCGGCCATGGCTCGCTGTTTCAGTATCCCGAATTGTTCGTCAACCACGTCCGAACCTTCCTGGAAGCGTAGTGGCGGTTGTCGCACCTTATTCTTCAGAGCTGTTGCGGAGAAAGAAATGACAATCGCAAAGGTCGAGGTTGAGCGTTTCAGCCTGACGTGCTCCAAACCATTCGATGCCGTTGTTGCCGCGCTCAAGTCAGCGGTCGGGCAACCTGACATGGTCGAATTTTTCAAGGCGACGAGCGCTGCAAACTCCTTCTCGGATTTGGAGCGCGTTGTGCAAAGCGGCCTCGGCCGTACAGGTCTCATGCTCTTCGCGGAATTCGACCTGGGCGCCATTCTGCGCCGCGAAACTGGGGCCGAGACTCCCAAGAGCATGCGGTTTTTGGTGGGCAATCCACTCATTATGAAAGATATGGTCAAGCACGTTCCCGATGCTGGATCTTATGCCCCGGTCACAATCCTTGTTGATCAACGTCCCGATGGCGTACATGTCTCCTATGACAAAATGGAGAGTTATCTGCTCTCCTATGGTGATTTGGAGGCTCTTGCTGTCGCCCGCAATCTTGATGCGAAAATCACAACCTTGTTACGCGAATGCGCAAGCTAAACTCTCCTGATGACGCTTCAAAAGACGCATGGAAGTGAGAGCCCGTCCCGAAAACCGACGACGCGGATGGTAACCATGGCGCGACGGCTTTGAGCAAAGCGGTCGCCGAAGCGATTGTGGGCTCGGCATCCTTGCGGGTCGAGCGGAGCGGCTCGGTACGGTATCGCTTCCAGAGACGTGACAGCCCCGCGAGCAAGCGTTCCTTCTCGGCGGCACCACCTGCGTCACGACGTCTTCTCCAGGACATCCGCGATAGGAACGTGGACGTGGTGGTCGTCTACAAGATCGACCGCCTCACCCGCTCACTCATGGACTTCTCGAAGATCGTCGAGATCTTCGACGCCAGCGCGGTGTCATTCGTCTCGGTCACCCAGCAGTTCAACACCACCACATCGATGGGCAGACTGACACTCAATGTGCTTCTATCCTTCGCGCAGTTCGAGCGCGAGGTCACAGCCGAGCGCATCCGCGACAAGATCGCAGCATCCAAGAAGAAGGGCATGTGGATGGGGGGTGTGGTGCCGCTCGGCTATTGCGTGGAGCATCGCAAACTAGTCATCGACGATGCTGAAGCGAAGATCGTTCGACATCTCTTCGAGCGCTACCTTGTTCTGAAGTCAGTGCGCGACCTTGCTGACGAGGCCGCGAACGATGGGCTCGTGACGCGAACCCGCAAACGCCAGGATGGGACTGTTGCGGTCACGATGCCCTTCGGCCGCGGCAACCTCTATCACCTGCTCTCGAACCCGGTCTACATCGGTAAGATTAAGCACAAGGATCAAGTCCACGACGGCGAGCATGAGCCGATCATCGCTGGCACAGTGTTCGATCAGGCGCAGGCGCTTTTGGCCAGTCAAGCGCCGCGCCGCAGGAGCGCATCAAACGTCACTCAGCCACATCTTCTGACCGGCCTCCTTTTCGACGAACAGGGCGAGAAGCTGCGATCGGTGCATGCCAATAAGCGCGGCGTTCGCTACCGCTACTATGTCTCAAAACAGTTCGTTGATCAGCGGCGCGGCAGTTGCGCCGGATGGCGTCTTCCTGCCGATGCAGTTGAATCAGTCGTTGAGCTTCAGCTGAATCGTATTCTCAGCGATCACAGCCAAATGGCTGATTTGATTGAGCGTTGGGGAGGTCCCGGCGAGATCCAATACGCGCTGAGCCGCGCGGCTGAGGTCAAGGCTGCCTGGAGGTCCAACACGGCTGACGCTAGGCGATCTCTGCTGCAGAAAATTGTCCGCCGCATCACTCTTGGTCAGAAGTCGCTGGCCGTCGACATCGACGGCCGAGCACTGTGCGAACATCTGCTCGATCGAATTTTGCCATCAGATGGCGGTGCCGAGACTTTTTCGATCCCTTGCCCATTCGACATCAAGCGACGCGGTGTCGAGATGCGCATTGTTCTCACCAATGGCTTATCCAACACCGCTGTGCCGGACGCCGGGTTGATTGACGTCGTGCAACGCTCCCAGCGGTATCTCCATCAACTCACAGATGGCTCTAGCCGAAGCCTGACTGAGATCGCTAGCTTGAACGCTACGACGGTCTCTGAGGTGAGCAGGCTGCTGCCGCTGGCGTTTCTCTCGCCGAAGATCGTGTCGAAGATTATCACGGGCAATCAGCCGATCGAACTCACAGCCCACAGGCTTTCGCGCCTGTCCGGTCTTCCGCTGGCCTGGACCGATCAGGCTGCCCTGCTCGGGCTCTGATCCCAGCCATCGGTCGAGCATCGCTTTTCCAAACAGTTGGCTACGGAAACGGGCCTGCAGAGACGAAGGCCCAAAATCGAGCTGTTCTGGGCCGAGAAGGCGGCGTCTCCACCAAGCGTTGTCAGGAATAGGTCGCTAACCCAACGGAAATGTCGACTCTATTCTGAGACGGCCGAAAACGAGCCAAAACTGGCGGACTGAATGGTGGGCCCGGAGGGACTCGAACCCCCAACCAAGCGGTTATGAGCCGCCGGCTCTAACCATTGAGCTACAGGCCCCACGCGGGCTGGATTAATGTTTTTCGCATCGCGGCACAAGGCTTTCCCGACGGGCTTCCGCAGATCGCCCAAATCAACCCATAATCGCGCTCTACGCGACCCCTTGCGACTTGATCGCAGACCAAGGAGATTTTCATGACCAGACATCTTTTGCCTCTCGCGCTCGCCACTGCAATCGCTTTTCCGGCGATGGCTGGAGCCACCGATCTGCCGACGCCGCCCCGCATCATCGTGTCGGGCGAAGGCGAAGCAACCGTAGCCCCTGATCTGGCGGTCCTGACGCTGAGCGTCATGCGCGAGGCCAAAACCGCGCGCGCCGCGCTCGATGCCAACAATGACGCCATGGCCGCCGTGATCGCGGCGATGAAGTCCGCCGGCATCAAGGACCGCGATCTGCAGACCGCTGGCATCCAGATCAACCCGCGCTACAACTACACCAACAAGCCGGACGGCAGTCAGGAAGCCGAACTCGTCGCCTACCAGGTGACCAACACGCTTTCGGTGCGGGTGCGCGACGTCGACAAGACAGGCGAGGTCCTCGACAAGGCGGTGTCGCTGGGCGTCAACCAGGGCGGCGGCATTGCCTTCACCAATGACAACCCGGCAGCCACGGTCACCGAGGCGCGCAAGAAGGCGGTCGCCGACGCCATGGCCAAGGCCAAGACGCTGGCCGAAGCCGCCGGCGTCAGCCTGGGCCGGGTGCTCGAGATCACAGACCAGAACATCAGGCCGGCGCCGATGCCGATCAATGCCAAAGCCTTCGATGCCGCGGCCGGCGCGGCTCCGGTACAGGCCGGTGAGAACGCCTACAATGTGCAGGTCACCGTCACCTTCGAACTGAAATAAGCGGCTCTGACGATCCGTGGCTGAGCCTGGCCACGGCAATCATCAACCAATAGCGTGCATGAAAAAACCCGCGGGATTGCTCCCGCGGGTTTTTTCGAGCCACACCCTTCAAACGGAAAGGGGCTCGGCTAGTCCAGACCAATCTTCGCAGAAGATTGTGTCTCCCGGCTGATCTTCGTAGAAGATCATGCCGCCGGCTGATCCTTGCAGAGGATCATGCCTCTTGATCGGCCAAACCCGAGCTTAGCGATAGATGACCGGGCAGCCGCGCTCATTGGCGAACACCACCACGACACGGTCGCCATCCTGGCGGCCCGCCACTTTTACCGTACGACGGTTGACGTCGACGATCCGGACGCGGTGGAGGCCCATGCGTTCGGCCTTGTCGAGGGCGCGGTCCGGCGAGCAGCCACGGCGCCAGTTGCCACGGCGCTCGTCACGGCGATGGCGATAACCGTCGTCACCGGTATAGACGCCGAAACGCGGGTCGTTGTTGTTGCCGAAGCCGAGATAGAGGCTGTCGGCGTGAGCGGGAACGGCCGCCAGCGTGCCGAGACCGACCAGGGCCGAAAGGGCTGCCGTCTTGATCGTGTTGAACATCGTCTTCTCTCCTTTTTGCGGGCCTTCGCCCGTCCTCGTGAACCGATGGTGGGAGAATGCGCCTGCCTGTCTGAACTCTTTACGAACCTGCCGTTCATCTCCGGTTCATATGGCGGGAAAAGGAAAGTTCCCGCCATTCGCCGTCGTCCCCAGCCCTCGGTGAAGGCCAGAACGCCTGACTCGGCGCCCGGTTCCGACCCCGCGGATTGGCCGAATGTCTTCAAACGCCAGGCTCTTGCTCACCGCCGCTGGTCCTACGGCTCCTCGTCCAGCACATAGTCAAAATAGTCTTCCGGCTCGGCAAGATCGGTTTCGCTCGCCTTGACCCGGCCGCGCATCGAGATGCCGGCTTCATGCACGGTCTCGGCGCTGCCCGACACCAGCCGGTGCCACCAGTAGAGGTCGCGGCCCTCGGCCACCAGCCGATAGGCACAGGTGCTGGGCAGCCAGCTGATGGTTCGCACATTCTGTGGCGTCAGCCCGACGCAGTCGGGAACGCGCGCCAGCCGGTTGACGTAGTCCGAACAGCGGCAGGTCTCGGCATCGAACAGCCGACAGCCGACGCTGGTCCAGTATATCTCGCCGGTGTCCTCGTCCTCAAGCTTCGAAAGGCAGCATTTACCGCAGCCGTCGCACAGCGATTCCCACTCGGCCGGGCTCATCGCCTCCAGCGCCTTGGTTTTCCAGAATGGCGTTTCCATTTCCGGGATGTGGCCCCAGCCGCGGGCAAGGTCAAGCGCGGCAATGGTCGCAAATTGCGGCTACCGCCAGGTGAATGACATGAAGTTGCCTTCAAAAGGTCGGTCAATCGCCCCGTACGGCCTCTATCCGTGCCAGACTGGAACCAATCGGCACAAGATCGGTTTCGGCAAGGATGGGACCCCACAAGGAGAATTTCGATGAAACGCCAACCACGGATTCTGGCAGGCACGGCACTCGGCCTGCTTATGGCATCCGCGCCGTTGGGCGCGTTCCCGCTTCAGGGAAGTGTCGCGTCCGGCCTTGCCCAGCGCACGGCAGCCCCATTCATCCTGGCGCAAGCAGCATGCGCCGAAGGCGAAGCCTGCGCACAACAGCAGCAGGCGGAACCCGAACAGAAGCGCGAGCGCAAGAAGGCCGAGCCTGAACAGCAGGCCGCGCCTGCCCAGAGCGAACAGCCCGCCGAGGAGCAGCAGCCACGCCGGAAGAAGCGCGACCAGCAGCAGCAGGCTGAGCGGGCGCCGGCCGAACAGGCCGCGCCAGCCGAGGAACAGCAGCCGCGCAGGAAGAAGCGCGACCAGCAGCAGCAAACCGAGCAGGCTCCGGCCAACCAGGCGGAACCGGCCAACGACAATCAGCCCGGCGAGCAGGCCAAGCCGCGCAAGAAGAACAGGCAGGACCAGCAGGCCCAACCTGAAGTCGCCCCGGCACCGAAAGAGGCTCCCGCTGGAGAGGCGACGGCCCCTGCCGGCGAACAGCCCGCGGCCCAGGGCGAGCAGCCCCAGGACACGACGAAGAAGCGTGTCAGGAAACCTGTTGGCGAGCAGCCGGCCACAGCCGAACAGCCAGCCACCGGCGAACAACCGGCCAATGGTCAGACGGCAGCACCGGCACAGGGCGAAAACCCGGTGCAAGGCGAAGCACCGGCCGATCCAAACGCCGCTCCCATCCTGGACAGCCAGAAGGACGCCGAGCGCAGAGGCGGCCGCAAGCAGGGCGACAAGATCGTCCCCCAGGATGGCGAGCAGCAGAATGGCGGGCAAAATGCCCAGCAAGGTGGCGATCAGGGCCGCAAGCCGGTGGCTGCTCCCATCGACCAAGGTCCGCCGCCCACCGACGACAGGGCCGCACAACAGGAGATCAAGCCCGAGAAGATCGCGCCGGTGACCGAGGAAAAGGGCACGCGCGTAGAGCGTGCGCCCGATGAGAACGTCCGTGACCGCCGGCGTCCGAAAGGCGTCGACGTCGTCAGGGAACTCGGCGACCGCGTCATCCTGCAGTTCAACAACCAGACATTCGTCGAGAGCAATGACGCCCCGCGCATGACCCGCGGCGCCAGGAACGTCTACTATGAGGATCTGTCGGGCGACCGCACCCGGGAAATCGTCGAGCGTGACAACGGTGTTCAGATCGTCACCATCCGCAACCGCTATGGCGACGTGATCCAGCGTTCGCGCATTGCGCCGGATGGACGCGAATATGTGCTGAGCTATGTCGATGAGCGGCACTATGAGGACGACAGCGACTGGCGCGATCCCGGCGATGATCTGCCGCCGATGCGGCTGACAATCCCGCGCGAGGAGTACATTCTGGACTCCGAGGATGTCGAAGATCCGGACGACTACTACACCTTCCTCGAACAGCCACCGGTGGAGAAGGTCCAGCGCCTCTACTCGATCGACGAGGTCAAACGTTCGGCCCGCGTGCGCGACATCGCACGGCGCGTCGATCTCGACACGCTCAACTTCGAATTCGGCTCGGCCTCGATCTCCGACACCGAGGTGCAGAAGCTCGAGGGCGTCGCCACCGCAATGGAGAAGCTGTTGAAGAAGAACCCGGCCGAGACCTTCCTGATCGAAGGTCACACCGACGCCGTCGGCACACCGGAGGCTAACCTGGCTCTTTCCGATCGCCGCGCAGAATCGGTGGCCGAGGCTCTGACCAACGCCTTCGGCATCCCGCCGGAGAACCTGACGACACAGGGCTATGGCGAGGAGTATCTGAAGGTCAATACGTCGGCGCCGAACCGCGAGAACCGGCGCGTCGGCATTCGCCGCATCACCTCGCTGGTGGCACCTGTGGCCAGCAACAATTAGGTCATGATTTCAAAATCATGTCCCGGTTTGTGGAATCGGCACGAGAAGCATCCATCCCCGGCACCGCCGGGGATGGATGGATGTGACGGGTTCAACAAGAATTGTACGGGCATTAGACACGGCTCATTGAATCGTGGGCCCAGCCACCCCAGATTCGGTGCTGGGCGTTCCCTGCCCCGTCCCGACTCCAGCGGGACGCATTGAACCCCGCCGGACCTTGTTCGGCGGGGTTTTTTGTCTTGCAAACGGTGGCGGCGTGGCCGAATACGACCATTGTCTGAGAGATAACCAGCCGGAATCATCCCATGAAGCGTCTCGAACTCGCCATCGAATCGATCATTCTCGCTTCACGCTGGTTGCTCGTCGTTTTCTATATCGGCCTGGCCCTGGCATTGGCCGTCTATGCGCTGTCATTCGGCAAGAAGCTTTATGAGTTCATTACCCTGGCGTTCACGCTCGGTGACACCGACACTATCCTCAAGATGCTCGGCCTGATCGATGCCGCACTGGTTGCCTCGCTGGTGGTGATGGTCATCATCTCGGGCTACGAGAACTTCGTCAGCCGCTTCGACGACCAGGAGGGTGGCGTGCACTGGCTGGGCACCATCGATGTCGGCTCGCTGAAGGTCAAGGTTGCCTCGACCATCGTCGCCATCTCGTCCATCCACCTTTTGCAGGTGTTTTTGAACTCGTCGACCTACACGACCGACCAGCTGATGTGGCTGACCATCATCCATCTCGCCTTCGTCGTCTCGGCCCTCATGCTCGCCTATATCGACCGGCTGATGGGCCTCGGCAAAGGCAAGAAGGATGAGGCGTAAGCAAGCGCCTGCCGGACCTTGAATCACTCCGGCAGGGTTGGCGCCCTATCGCTTTGTGAGCAAGGCTTTGCCGTGGCTCAGCCACGGCGGATGGCTTAGCTCGACGCTCACAATGACGCGGATCTAGTAGATGCTCTTGATCTTGCTGTCCGTGCGGGCAAACACCTCGTCAGGGACAAAGAAATCTCCGGCCAGAGGCCCGGTCGCACCTGGCGCATAGGCTGAAAAGTCGCTGACGCCCTCGGCGCGCAGCACCTCCTCGTCGATGTAGAAATTACCTGTTGTCTCGCGCGCCGGCCGCATGAAGATGGCATGCGCGGCGTCGGCCATGATGTCGGGCAAACGGCTCATCGCCGCCACCGTCGCGCCGCCGAGCAGATTGCGCACCGCCGCCGTGTCGATGGTCGAGATCGGCCACAGTGAATTGACGGCGATGCCGTCCTTGGCGAACTCCGCACTCATGCCCAGCGTGCACATCGACATGCCGAACTTGGCCATCGTGTAGGCGACGTGGTTCCTGAACCACTTGGCCTTCATGTCGAGCGGCGGCGCCAGATTCAGGATGTGAGCATTTTGCGCCAACTTCAGGTGAGGAATGCACATTTTCGAGACCAGGAAGGTACCGCGCGTGTTGATCTGATGCATCAGATCGTAGCGTTTCATGTCGGTCTCGAGCGTGCCGGTGAGTTGGATGGCGCTGGCATTGTTGACGCAGATGTCGATGCCGCCGAATTTTTCCACGGTCCTGGCGACCGCCTCGGCCACCTGCGCCTCCTCGCGGATGTCGCACAAAACAGGCAGCGCCTTGCCGCCAGCCTGCTCGATCTCTTCGGCAGCGCTATAAATCGTGCCCGGCAGCTTCGGATGCGGTTCGGCGGTCTTGGCCGCGATCGTCACATTGGCGCCGTCGCGCGCCGCGCGCAGCGCGATCGCCAGCCCGATGCCGCGCGACCCGCCGGAGATGAACAGCGTCTTTCCCTTGAGCGACATTTCCTTGCGCCTCCCTTGCAACACAACAGGCGCAAACCTTTGCGCGGCAGGCGACCGCAGCGCAAGACCCGACACGCTGGACACCGCGTTACGCAGCGTAGGGTTTATGACTAAACCAGCACCAACCCTTGGCGCATCGCAATGGCAATCGCATCGGTGCGGTTGGCCGCACCGAGCTTGATCAGGATTGCGGCGACATGGAACTTCGCGGTGTGCACCGAAATGTTCAGCCGCCGCGCAATCACCTTGTTTGGAGCGCCCTCGGCCAGCAGCGCCAACACTTCCGCCTCACGCGGCGACAGCGAAGGCCGGGCGGCATGCTCGTCGGAGGCCTCCTCCTCGAACGGCTCGCCATCGCCGGCACGGAAA
>NZ_RZTF01000045.1:0-4992 GCF_004023175.1 Mesorhizobium sp. M7A.F.Ca.MR.362.00.0.0 | reverse complement strand
CCGCTTCCGCGCTCGCCCGAGACGCGATAGCCGGCCGCGGCCAGCCGCGCCGCCGCGGCGATCAACAAATCCTCCGCGCCAGCGGACATCACGGCCAGCACCTCACCGGCGGGCCGCTCGCCGCCAGCGCGTCCGGTCAACAGCACCCGTGGAATGAGGGCCGGCACGCCATCACCAATGCTGTCGTCAACGATGGCGACGTCGGCTCTTCCACCGCCGGCTACGACCGGCAGCAGGTCATCGCTCGCGGCCAGCGAGGCCGCCAGGCGCTCGGCGCGTGACGCATCGCCAAGCGCAATCAGCACCACCAGCCGCCGCGAGACGGCACCGTCATGCATGATCCTGTCGCTGGTGAGCGTGTCCATGGATGCCCTCAGCTCAGCGGCTTTTCGCCGATTGTCAGCGCGACATCGCGCTGTTCGCCGCCGCGCACGACACCGAGCGTCACCGAAGCGCCGGCACTGTCGGGTCCGAGCCTGCGGATCAGGTCCCGCGGGCCGTGCACCGCCTCACCGTTCCACGCCACGATGATATCGCCAAGAGAGAGACCGGCGGCCTTGGCGGGACCCTCGTCATCGAGACTCATCACCATCGCGCCGTGCGCGTCGCGGTCGCGTACCGGATGCAGGCCGGCGCCGAGATAGCCGCGCGCGACATGGCCCTTTTCGCGCAAGGTCGCGACCGCCCGCTCGATCGTCTCGTAAGGCATGACCAGCGCCCGGTGGCGCGGTCCGAACAACAGCATGCCGATCAGCGCACCCTTGGCGTCGAGAACCGGGCCGCCCTCGAAACGGCCGCCGGCGCCGACGGCAAGATTGATACGCCGGTCGATGGTGCCGCCGCGCATCGAGCGCCAGGCCGGACCGACTTCGCCAACCGAGCCCGAAACAGCCAAAGCCGAACCGTCACTGCTGCCGATGGCAATGGCGATGTTGCCCGGCCGCACCGCATCGGCCTTGGCCAACGGCGCGGCGCTGACGGCCTCCGCCGGCTTCAGCAGGGCAACACCGGTCGAAGGGTCGCGGCCAACCAGCTCGGCCTTCACCGTTTCCCCCGAGGCCAACACCAGATCGATCTCCTCGCCGGCCTCGACAGCCTCTTCAGCGGTGACGAAATAGCCGTCACGCCAGTGGAAGGCGCTTGCCGTGCGGTGATGATGCGTGGCGAAGCCAGCCGTTGCCGGCGCGGCCTTGGCGGCGAGATCAGCGACGGCTTGCGAAAACGCGCTCAGATTGAAATCGCTCATAATGGTCTCCTGGGTTCATCCATGCCCCAGATATCGCTCGACAGCGCGTCCGCGGGTACTCGCCTGACGGCTAGTTGCCGGTTTGACTGGCCATCTGGTCAGGTCGCTGCGGTTCCAGCCGCTCCGCACATATAGTCACGATCAAGCCTGAACACACGGAGCCCTCCCATGGCCGTCGCCGTCGCCAAATTCCAAACCGATGACACGTTGCTCGACGCCTATTCGACGACGGTTGCCGACGCGGTCGACCGCATCGGTCCGGCCGTCTGCCGCATCGAGCGCGTTGGCGGTCAGGGCGGCCATGGCTCCGGCTTCGTCATTGCGCCGGACGGGCTGGTGGTCACCAACTTCCATGTCGTCGGTGATGCCAGGACGGTGCGCGTTTCGATGCCGGACGGCGCCTCGAGAGAAGGGCGTGTTCTTGGCCGCGATCCCGACACCGACATCGCGCTGGTGCGCGCCGACGGCAGCTTTGCCGACGTCGCACCGCTGGGCGATTCCAAGCGGCTGCGGCGCGGCCAGATCGCCATTGCAATCGGCAACCCGCTCGGTTTCGAATGGGCCGTCACCTCCGGCGTCGTCTCCGCGCTCGGCCGCTCGATGCGCGCCTCCACCGGCCGGCTGATCGACGACGTCATCCAGACCGACGCAGCGCTCAATCCCGGCAATTCCGGCGGACCGCTGGTATCGTCGGCCGGCGAGGTCATCGGCGTAAACACCGCCATGATCCATGGCGCGCAAGGCATCGCCTTCGCGGTTGCCTCCAACACCGCCAATTTCGTCATTTCGGAGATCATCCGCTTCGGCCGCGTGCGCAGCGCCTTCATCGGCGTCTCGGCCGACACCGTCAATCTGCCGCGACGCGCCGCGCTCCTGTCGCAAGTGTCGACGAATACAGCGGTGCGGCTGCGCAGCGTCGAGAAGGATGGCCCGGCGGCCAAGGCCGGCTTGAAGGAGGGCGACATCATCGCCGCAATAGACGGCCGCCCGGTCACCGGCGTCGACGACCTGGTGCGCGTGCTCGACGCCGAGCGCATCGGCCGCGAGACACAATGCACCGTGGTGCGCCGCACCGGCGTCAGCCAGATGACGGTGATACCGGTGGCGCAAAGCTAGTGCATGTCGCCCAGAAGTGTGCCGCGGTTCTGGGACAACGAAGACTTTAAGGCCGCCGTTGCTCACTCCCCCTTCGAGGGAGCAACGGGGACATAGGCTCCCTTCAGGAGAGCTACGAGTTGCGCCTGATGATGCGTGCCTGTCTTGTCGAAGATACGACCAAGATACGTGCTGGCCGTGCGATAGGTGATGTTGGCGCTTGTCGCCGCCACACCAAGGCTATCCCCCGATGCCAATGCCGCTGCCAATCGCGCCTCGGCCGGCGAGAGGTCGAAAAGGCCCGTCAGGATGGTCGGCGAAGGCACCAGATTCGTCGGGTTGAGAGCCGTGGCTGCGATCAGTATGTCGGCGCCTGAGAGAAGTTCGTGCGCCAGACGGCGAAGAGGGATGAGGTGAACGATCATGGCCTCGCTATTCTCGCTTGGCGCTATGGGCACGGAGCGACCCGACGCAGCGTCACCAGTCCCGCTTGCAATCGCCTGCTGAAACAACTTGTTTGCCTTGGCATCGGCAAGGGCGAGCCCATCACGGGCCGTCGGCACGAACACAAGGGGCAGAGCGTCAAGCAGTTGATTGGTCGCCAGAACGCGTCCCCTGCTCGTCATCACCGCGGCCGGCAGGCCGATCGCCGCAAGCGCCGTAGTCGTAGCGCGCGCTCGTTCCAGCCGCAGGCGCGCACCAATCAGGCCGGCGCGCGCCAGATGCGGCCTCATGCGGTTGAGCTGGTCCAATTCGTCTCGGGATGGCCGATCATTGGTCAGCCAACGCTCCATCGTAAACAACAGAACTTCGCCTGTAGGCAGGGATATGAACGTACCGACTTCGCCACCGATTCCCAATGGCAGCGTCCGGTCGAGCCGCGTCCGATTGTTCTCGAGCGCCTCCTTGGGGAAGTAATCCGCGTCGTAGACGAATTCCGAGGGTGGGGGCAGCGTCAGCAGGAGTTGGGAGACACTGCTGCTCTTGAACCCGCCTTCCGCAGAGATGCCCTCCAGTATCGGCCGGACCAGGTCCGACGCGATGAGCATCGGGTCCAGCCGATCATCGAATAAACCCATACCGCCTCCGGCCGAGTTCGACAGTTCGCTCAACCTGTCGAAGACGTCTGGCCATAAATCGGGGACGAACGCCGCTTCATAAATTCGATCGACAAGATCTTCGGTCATTCAATGGTCCGCTCGCCACCTGCACTCGCATGATTGCATCGCACATCTGCTCAGAAATCAAACCTTTCTCGGCTTGGCATTACCGGATGATCATAAATTGCGTAGGAAACAGCCAACACGAAAACATCGTTCAGGTGCCCACAGCCCCCTCCGCGTACTGCGCCAGAAACGCCTCGCTCGGCGGAATCGGCTTGATCACGTCGATCAGCACGCCATTGGGATCCCGGGTGATGAAATGGCGCTGGCCGAAGGGTTCGTCGCGTAGAGAGCGCAGGATCGGCAGCCCGGCCGCGACGATCCGTTCATAGACCGCATCGGGGTCCCTCACCTCGAAGTTGATCAGCAGGCCCGACGCGCGGCCGCGCCCCTCTTCCGGGATCGTTTCATGGTCGCCCTGGACGATGCCGAGATTGACTCTTCTGTCCTCCACCGATTGCAGATGCACATACCAGTCGCTTTCGAATAGCGGCTGGAAGCGAAAATGCTCGATATAGAACGCCGTCGTGCCGGCGACGTCGCCGGTCATCAGCACCGGGTAATAGCTCGTCGTCTTCATCTTTCCTTCTCCCGTCGATTAACATACAGTCTGCATGTAACTTCAATTAACATACAGGCTGCATGTATGCAACGCGATTCCGCGCGTCGTTCCAACCGTGACCGCACCGAGGCGACGCGCGCCGACCTGATTGCTGCGGCACGAAAGCTGTTCACCGAAAGATCCTATGCCGAGACCAGCACGCCGGAGATCGTCGCTGCCGCCGGCGTGACGCGCGGCGCGCTCTATCATCACTTCGCCGACAAGCAGGCGCTGTTTGCCGCCGTGGTCGAGCAGGAGGCGATGGCGGTGGCTGAGGAGATCGAGCGCGCTTCGCCGCCATCGCTCAATGCCCGCGACGCACTCATTGCCGGTTCCGACGCCTATCTCACTGCGATGCGCGCACCCGGCCGCACGCGGCTACTGCTGCTCGACGGCCCGGCCGTGCTTGGCCGCGCCGCCATGGACGCGATCGACAACCGCCACGGCAACCGCTCACTGCGCGAAGGGCTGGTCGCGGCGATGCGGGCGCAGACGATGACGAGATTGCCGGCCGACGCGCTGACCGCGCTGCTCGGCTCCGCCTTCGATCGTGCCGCCCTGGCCATCGAGGCCGGTGCGTCAGCTCAGGACTACCGCGCCGTGCTCATGGCACTGATCGATGGCCTGTCTCTTCCTCAGGCACCTCGCCCGGTTCGAACTCATTGAAGCAGCCGAGCTGGCGCTTGAACTGGTCGATCAGCCAGGCCGCCGCAGGCTTCGGGCTGCGATCGTTGCGGTGCATGGCAAACAGCGGCGAACTCACCTCCCTGAAGGATTCGAGGTCGATTTCGACCAGCCGGCCACTCGCCAGGTCGTCTGCTATCAGCCAGCGCGGCAGCCCGCCCCAGCCCAGCCCCTCGCGCATCAGCATATGCTTGGTGCGCACA
>NZ_RZTF01000460.1:752-4652 GCF_004023175.1 Mesorhizobium sp. M7A.F.Ca.MR.362.00.0.0 | reverse complement strand
GCATGGCATGGAGGTCCATGATCGCCGCGGTGGTCACGTAGGGATGAATGGTCACTTGCGACCAGCGTTCGATGAAGCGCGCCATCGCCTTGCCGCCTTCACCGCCAAACAGCGTCGGCCGGTCCGGATAGGCCTCATCGAGATAGAGCGCGATGGCGAAGGAATCCGCGACGACCGTCTCGCCGTCCCGGATCACCGGAACGGTTTTCGAAACGCCGCCCTCGACAGCGGGCACCTCGAGAAAGCGCGTCGGTACGGTCGATATGTCGAGCCCCTTGTGGGCAAGCGCCATCACCACCTTCCAGCAATGCGGGCTGAACGGACGTGTGGTGTCGCGTCCGACGAGATCATAGAGCAGAATGGTCATTGGCGGCGGCGTTCCTGCGGGTTAGGTAGGCCCCGCATCGACGTGAGCCGAGGGAAGCCATGAGACAGCATTTCATGATGTTTGCGGCCTATAATCAATGGGCCAACGGTCGCATCTATGATGCCGCCGCCGAACTCGATGATGAGGAATTCAACCGCGATGTCGGCGCCTTCTTCGGCTCGATGATGGGCACGCTCAACCACCTTTTGACGGCCGACCGGATCTGGATGAAGCGCTTCACCGGCGAGGGCGACGCGCCGACGACACTGGATGCCATCCTGCATCGGGGGTTGACCGGCCTGCGGGCGGCGCGTGAAGCCGAGGACAGGAGGATCATCGATTGGGTCGGCGGCCTCAATGACAAGGCGTTGACGGGCCGCTTCACCTACATGACCGTTTCGGACATGCGCACCGTCTCGCAAAGGCTGGCGCCGGCGCTGGATCATGTCTTCAACCACCAGACCCACCATCGCGGCCAGGCGCATACGATCCTGACTATCCTGGGACGGCCAAGCCTGGGGTTGGACCTGATGCTTTTTCAGCGGACCGAGGAGGGCAGAGCTTTCGCCTGATTCGGTGCCGTCCGAAGGTTGAAGAGCTTGCGCCTACTATCTCTGCATTTTGTGCTGCAGCATTGTCTGTGCATCAGAAATTAGCCGGCACACCGGATACTTGCCCGAGATTCAGGCGGCCGTCGAAGCCTCGCCCCTGATTTCGCTGTCCAGTTGGCACTGCGTCAGAGCCGCTTCCGCCATCACCCACTGCTTGAACAACTGGACCTTGCGTGCGGCAAGGCCTCTCAGCGGGGAAACAAAATACCAACCAGCCGTGTTCGGGTGGTGGACGGCGAAGGGAGCCACCAGCCTTTCGGCGCGGATGTCGCTGGCCATATAGGCACGGTTGGCCACCGCAAAGCCCATCCCGGAATTGGCTGCCTCGTAGGACATCATGCACGAGTCGAAATAGATGCTCTTGGTCTCGCTGAGCACGAAGCTGGCGCCGGCGAAACCAAGCCAGGATTGCCAATTCTGGGTGCAGGTGTCGGAATGCAGCAGGGTGAAGTGCTTGAGGTCGTCCGGTGTCACCTTCGACAGCCGCTTATCGCCGAGAACTTCGTGGAACAGCTTGCGGCTGCACACCGGTGTCAGGTCTTCGCGAAACAGCAGATCGGATTGCAGCCCGTGAAAGTGACCGTCGCCATAACGGATTTCGAGATCGAATTCCGAGGCCGTGAACTCATGCGTAGCGTAGGAGGTCGAGACCCGCATCACGATTTCGGGATATTGCTGCTGGAACAGCGGCAGGCGCGGAAACAGCCAGCGTGCCGCAAAGGTCGGCAGCACCGATATTTTTAGCACATGCTCCTGCGATTGCCCGGTCGCTTCCATGCTGGCGGCGACGATTCGCTCCAGCGCCTCGCGAACGCGCGAGACATAGGTCTCGCCCTCCGGCGTCAACGACACCGCATTTCCGCCGCGCTGGAAAATCTTGAAACGAAGCTGATCCTCAAGGCTTTTCACGCGCTGGCTGACCGCTGAAGCGGTAATAAACTGTTCTTCGCCGGCACGCGTGAAATTACCGTGCCTCGCAGCACTCTCCACGATTTTAAGCGAATTGAGGTTGACCTGACTGAGCAGACGCACGGTTTCGACCTTAAGCTTGGCTTACACTAGCACCAGCATTCCTAATTTTACAGGGGTGGGTGAATTAATCGACTGTTTACCAAGTGTTGCCCCCATCCTGGAGAAGTACAATGAACGCCCATACCATTCCCGAACTGCGTTATGCGATGAGCCGCGAAGCCATTATCGGCCATGAAACCGCCTGGAAAGTGTCGAGTTTCGGTGTCGCGCAATATCTGCACGGCTATGACCCGGCACTGCTTGCCGCGATCGAGGATGCTGCCCTGAAGCTCAAGGCCAGCCATGCCGTGCACAAGCACCTCGATCTGACCTTCATCACCGGGGCCGACCGTTTCATCCCCGAGATCAAGGAATTGCTGCATGACAAGCTGCGCCTGGAGCGGCTGTCCGACATGATGGGCACCAAGCTGGAGCCCTATCCGCTGTCGATCGTCGGCTCGACGGTCACCTTCATGAATCCAAAGGACGGCGCCGTGGAGTGGCATTGCGATGGCGTTCCGGTCACAGAGCTCATTCCGCTGTCGATCAGCAATCCGCTGGTCGGCGGCCACCTCGAAATCTACTGCGACGACTCCGAAACCGGCCGCGCCATTCTCGAAGCCGGCCGCGAAATCCCGCGCAACAGTGTCATGCGCATCGATCACAAGATGAACTACGCGACGCTCGGCCAATTCCTGGGCGTCCTGCATCGCACCGCTCCGATCCGGTTCGGCGAGCGCGTCACGCTGGTGCTCAACCAGCGCTCGGTGGCCAAGCCCTATGTCGACGATAACAGAATGTTCTATCTCGCCGCCGACAACGACCACGACCGTGAGTGGGTCAGCGAACTGGCCGAAGATGTCTGGACCAATCAGCTGCCGGCCTATCGTCGGTTCGAGGCGGAGCATCCCGTGCCCACCGCCGTCGAGGCACCGGTTCCGGGCGGCGCCAGGGAATCATGGTAATGAACCATGACCCCGATAAGTCGGAACCGGTTTTCGGACAGGATCATGGTCGAACAGCAACATAGAGTCCCATGCCGATTGTTTCGGCAGGGATCCGGCTCGATATCCGCGTTGGTCTTCGCTGCCGGTGCGGTGGCGTTGTGGTCCACCAATGCCCTGGTCGGCAAATTCCTGCTGGCCAGCCACCCGGTGTCGCAGGTCCAGTTCCTGCAATTTGCAGGCGCAGCACTCGTCTTCGCCGCTATCCGATTGATGAGCCGCGAAAGAGTAGCACCGGTCACCGCCGGGGCGGCGCTCATCTCTCTCGCGATCGGCTTCATCGGCCTGGTCGGCACCATGGTGCTGCAATACATCGCCTTCGCTTCGATGCCGGTGATCGAGGCCAATCTGGTGGCCTACACCTGGCCGCTGAGGGTCGCGGCGGCAGTCATTGCCTTGGAAAATCCGCGGCGTCCGGCACTGTTGGGTCTCGCCGCGGTGGTGGGCTTCATCGGCGTTGCACTGGTGATTTCGGGAGGGCGCAACCAATCCTGGTTCGAGGGCGATCTGGTCGGCTATCTCGCCGCATTCGGGTCAGCGCTGTGCATGGCCTTCTATTCGCTCATGGTGGGACGGGTGGCCACTCCAGCGGATCGCCTGTTGCTGCCATCGTCTTTGATTGGCGTCGCTTTGATGTTTCTGTGGTGCGCTCGCGACGGTTTCACCTGGCCCGTCGGCGCGGACCTGGCCCTCGGCCTTTATCTCGGCGCCGGTCCGATGGGCCTGGGCTACTATTTCTGGTCGCGCGCCTTGAAGCTTGAAGGCAGCGGCAGGGTCGCGGTGGTCGCCTATCTCACGCCGATCGCCTCGACCCTGCTTTTGACCTTGTCCGGCGAACGGCTGACGGTGACGGCCATTGTCGGAGCCATCCTCGTCATTGGCAGTTGTGTCGCGGTCGGTGTGGAAC
>NZ_RZTF01000460.1:0-742 GCF_004023175.1 Mesorhizobium sp. M7A.F.Ca.MR.362.00.0.0 | reverse complement strand
GAACGTTCGGAGGTCGAAAACCATGTTTGACGAGAATGAGCGTCTGGCCATTCAGGAAGCGCATTGGCTGATCGACGAATTCGGCGCCGAGGCACCGCTCTACGCCGCGATGAGGGCCGAAAAGGCGATAGAACAAAAGGATTTCGCGCGTTGCGCCCGCTGGAAGCGTATTCTGGAGATATTGGACGAAAGTCCTGCCGCTAAGTCTGCTGGTTCCAAGTATTAGATTTTCTAATTTGCGCGGCGTCGATTTCGCATGAATGCTATTTTTGCCGATTCTTCATTCTTTTATGAGACTTGGCGGTCCGTTGGGGGACGCGGTTAAAGAGTACATCGACACAAGTCTTCGCTGGGGTGGAGGATTTTGTCGCAAATAAGGTGAAAGAATTGTCAAATATCGATGATAAGACCGTTATCGAGCTGACGGCCGATATTGTCTCGGCCTATGTAGGCAACAACCCTCTTCCGGCTGCCGGCCTGCCTGAGTTGATTGCCAGCGTCAGTGCTTCGGTTCGCAAGCTCGCTGGTGCAGTTGTCGCGGAAACTCCAAACCTGGTTCCCGCAGTCAATCCGAAGAAGTCGGTGTTTCCCGACTACATCATTTGCCTTGAGGACGGAAAGAAGTTCAAGTCGCTCAAGCGGCATCTGCGGACCGACTACGGCCTGAGCCCGGACGATTATCGGGCCAAATGGGGCTTGCCGCCGGACTATCCGATGGTTGCGCCAAACTACTCGGCGACGC
>NZ_RZTF01000459.1:0-4681 GCF_004023175.1 Mesorhizobium sp. M7A.F.Ca.MR.362.00.0.0 | reverse complement strand
GACCGGGAGGGCACCGTCTGCAGGCCGGGGCAGGCCGGACGGGATTCTGGTGCCGCGACGGATCAAACCACCGCGATGAATTGTCTCTCAAAGCAGCGTCAGCTGCACCTGGTCTTTCCCGGCGGCAACGAACTGGTCGGTCCGCAGCGTGCGCCGTTCGGCATTGAGGCCGAGCCGCTTGGCTGTGATCTCGAAGCGCCGGCCGATCTGCCAGGCATAGGGACCGGCGCCCTTCATGCGTTTGCCCCATTCCGAATCGTAGTCCTTGCCGTCACGCATCGACCGGACCAGCGACATCACATGGCGGTAGCGGTCGGGATAATGACGCAGCAGCCAATCCTTGAAGATCGGGCTGACCTCCAATGGCAGGCGCAGGATCACGTAGCCGGCTTCGCGCGCACCGGCGGCGCGTGCCGAATCGAGGATGCGTTCCATCTCCGGATCGGTCAGGCCCGGAATGATCGGCGCCACCATGACCGACGCCGGAATGCCGGCATCCGAAAGCTGCCGGATCGCTTCCAGCCGCTTGGTCGGTGTCGACGCGCGCGGCTCCATGGTGCGCGCCAGCATGCGGTCGAGCGTCGTCACCGACAGCGCTACCTTGGCGAGCCCGCGTTCGGCCATGCGCGACAGGATATCGATGTCGCGCGTCACCAGAGCGGACTTTGTCACGATGCCGACCGGATGGCCGCGCGCTTCCAGCACTTCGAGGATTTCGCGCATGATCCGGTATTGCTTCTCGATCGGCTGGTAGGGGTCCGTGTTAGTGCCGATGGCGATGGTGCGCGGCTGATAGCTGTCCTTCGAAAGCTCCTTGTCGAGCAAGCGCGCCGCATCAGGCTTGGCGAACAGCTTTGATTCGAAATCCAGACCCGGCGACAGGCCCATGAACGCGTGCGTCGGGCGGGCAAAGCAATAGACGCAGCCATGCTCGCAGCCGCGATAGGGGTTGATGGAACGGTCGAAGGAAATGTCGGGCGATTCGTTGCGGGTGATGATGGTGCGCGGCTTCTCTACCTGCACTTCGGTCTTGAAAGGCGGCAGTTCTTCCAGCGAATTCCAGCCATCGTCGAACACGTGCCGGCTGACCGGCTCGAACCGGCCGGACGGATTGATGCCAGCCGACCTGCCGCGGTTGCGGTCCGGGCGGACACGCATGCCGCTCTGCTCGACCATCGCGTTGGCCATCTCGGCTCTTCCTGCTCCGAAAGCTGCAATGTCGGCGCGCACGATCTGTTCCATTTTCGCCCGCTCCCAAGGACTGTCCGTGTTGTGTCGAATCGCTCTGTTCATGAAATTATTCCTATTTCGTTGAAGAGAACAAAGCAAGAACTTTCTATGGTGCGATGCAAAAACTGGCGCTGTCCTGCGCTTTCCGCTATTCGGCTAAGGATGCTCAGTGTTCTCATCGAAACCCGCAATGACGAGGAGGGCCTCGCTCGCACGCTCGCCTCGCTGATCGGCGGAGCGGTCGAGGGCGTGGTGCGTGAAGTCATCGTCTGCGACACAGGCTCCACCGACCAGACACATCGTGTGGCCGAGCATGCCGGCTGTCAGTACGTGACGGACGGTGTCGCTGCCGGAATCCGGCAGGCAAAAGGAGACTGGCTACTGTTGGTGGAGCCCGGCGCGCGGCTGATGGAGGGCTGGATCGATGAGGTTGTTGCCCATACGGCCAGGCAAACCATGGCGGCACGGTTTTCGCGCACGCGAGCCAGCCGCACGCCGTTCCTCGCCCGGGTCTTTTCGGGAAACCGCGCCTTGGCCGACGGATTGCTGATCAGCAAGCGTCAGGCGGCGGCCGCGGCCAAGAGTGCCGGCAGCGCCGAGGCCATCGCCTGCGGCCTCGCTACGAAGCGGCTCGACGCCGAGATCTGGATGGCGCCGGCCAAGCAGGAACGCCGCTCCTCGACATGATTTTTTGCAGCTGCTCAGGTCATTGTGCATTGCACAAAATCTGACGCGGGGTTAGCTTCCGTTCAAGCGGGAATTGGGTTTGGGACATGCCGAGTGGCGAGCACCGATGCGGCATCGGTGGTGCTCTCATAGCCGAGGACTCAATGAAGCTTTCAACCCCCGACACATCCGGCGCGCCCAGTCTCGAGGCCATTGCGCGCAACGGCAGCCTGCTGCGGCGCATCGCCGTGCGTATTCCAACCTATCTGACGGACCTGCGTGAGAACCCTGCCTGGCTGCCGATGTTCGTGCTGGCGCGCACCATGCCCGGACGCCGCATGCATTGGCTCGGCGCAAAGCGCGCCCGACCGGTCGCCAATGCCGGGGATACGATGTTTGCCGGTGTCGAACGGGGAGCGGTCGTCGATGCGCTGCGCTCCGACGGGCTGTTCTCAGGCCTGGTCCTGCCGCCTGATATCCATGAAGAGGTCGCCGACTTCGCCGGGCGCACGCCTTGCTTCGGCAATTTCGACCGCCGTCTCGAATTCATGCCGGGGGAACATGCCGAGGCCGAGAAACGCCTTGGCCGCTCGCTGCTCAGCGGGCATTTTTTCGAGCGCATCCTCGACTGCCCGGCGGCGCTTGCCATCCAGCGCGATCCGCTGCTTCTGGATATTGCCGCGCACTATCTCGGCGGCCAGGCAAAACTGATCACGACGCGCGTCTGGTGGAGTTTTCCAACCGGTGCGGCTTCGGACGCCGACAAGAACCTCGCCTCGCTCGGCAAGTATCATTTCGACCTCGATGATTGGCGCATGCTGAAATTCTTCTTCTACCTCAAGCCGGTCGACGCCGACACCGGTCCGCATGTCTATGTCAGGGGCAGCCACAAGCGCCGCAGCCTCAAGCATCAGCTCACGCTTCTGGTCGGTCATCCCGCGCAACAGGTGCTAGATGTCTATGGCGAGCAGAGCCCGGTGACGCTGACCGGCGAGGCCGGTCTCGGTTTCGTCGAGGACCCCTTTGGCTTCCATATGGGCACCGTGCCGGCACGCACGCCGCGACTGATGATGGAAGTCGGCTTCGGCGTGTCGCCGCCGTCGCGCCGACGGTTTCATGGCGAGCCGGTCATCCGCTGAGAGCTGTCTATCCGAGGCTCATCTCGACAGGCATCCAGTGTGTGCGGCGCCTGTCTTGGCGCTGCGCCCTGCTTTCGGCATCGAAGTCGACACGGACCGGTTCCCGATTGAACCGCTCCCTGTCGTCCAGGGCGTTGATGATGACGATCGCCCTGGCGTCATCTCTGGCGATTGCGGCGACGTAGACACCGCACCGCCGGCAGATCAGATAGTCGGCCGTCCTCAGCCCGAACTGATATCTCCGCAATTGCGTCTCGTCCTTGACCGAGATGACCAGTCTGCCATTCGGATCGGCAACGGCGCGCGAACCATGTCTGACACAGAACGAGCATTGGCAAGCGCGAACTTCGGTTTGCGGTGGCTCGAGCTCGGTTGAAAATTCAAGGCGTATGTTGCCGCAATGGCATCCACCGGTGTGCACGGTCATCGTAGCTGCCTTGTCGTGAACGGCGATGATCGCCTTCAGACAAGGTACTTTTCCAAGGTCCGGTTTGGAATGGGGTTTCAAAGGCGCCGGTGCTGTTTTGCCTGGCGAACGCGGCGTGGAACCGGCGCTTTGCCTCGGCTTTTACGGAGCCGATTTGCCGCGCCGCAAATGCTCGTCCAGGCGCGGCATGATCTCGACGAAGTTGCATGGCGTGTGCCGGTAGTCGAGCTGCGCTTTCAGGATGCCGTCCCACGCGTCCTTGCAGGCGCCTGGCGAACCCGGCAGCACGAAGACGAAGGTGGCGTTGACGAGGCCGCCGGTCGCCCGGCTCTGGATCGTCGAGGTGCCGATCTTGTCGTAGGAAATCCGGTGGAACACTTCCGAAAAGCCATCCATGCGCTTTTCGAAGATCGGCTCCAGCGCGTCCGGCGTCACGTCACGGCCTGTGAAGCCGGTGCCGCCGGTGGTGATGACGACATCGATATTCTTGTCCTGTGACCACGCCAGAACCGTGTCGCGGATTTTCTCGCGGTCGTCGGTGACGATATCGCGGGCCGCCAGCAGATGGCCGGCCTCGGCGATGCGGTCGGCCAGCGTCTGGCCGGATTTGTCGTCGGCGAGGCTGCGCGTGTCCGAAACGGTCAGCACCGCGATGCGCACGGGAATGAAGGAGCGGCTCTCGTCAATTCTGGCCATCTGCGCCCTCCGATGCGATGCTGCGCGTCGCCGCGACGAACCAGTCGGGCTGGCGGCCGCGGATCTCGGCAGCGGCACGCTTGGCGACATTGCCGGTCTCGAACAGGCCGAAGCAGGTGGCGCCGGACCCGGACATCCGTGAAAAACCCGATCCGGCCTTGTTCAGCCAGGAAAGCGCCCTGCCGATGGCGGGCTGCATCGCCAGCGCGGCGGGCTCGAGATCGTTGCGGGTGATCTCCAGCCAGTTGCGCAGGCTGTGGAAATCGATGCTGCGCGGCAGCGGCGGCAAGGCTTCGTTGTCACGACGCGAAAGCGCTGCGAAGACCTCGGCCGTCGAGACCGGCATGCCTGGATTGACCAGCACCAGCCCAAGCGCCGAGAAATCCGGCACCATCGACAGCTCGTCACCGATGCCGCGTGCGACCAGAGGTCTGGCCGCCAGGCACATCGGCACATCGGCGCCGAGCGAGAGGCCGATCCGCGCCAGCTCTGCGCCATCGATATCCAGGCCCCATGTCTCCAC
>NZ_RZTF01000458.1:0-4691 GCF_004023175.1 Mesorhizobium sp. M7A.F.Ca.MR.362.00.0.0 | reverse complement strand
GAATCTTTCCATTATCTTATCTTAACATGCAATGCCGGCCAAGGGCCGCGCTACAGGATTCGGTCAATGAAACGTCTTTGGGATTCGGCGCTCGGCCTGCTGGTCGTCACCGGCGGCCTGCTCGGCCTGACGCTGCCATTCGGCAAGCTCGCCACGGCTGCCGGCGTGCCGGCCATGGTCTGGGCCTTCGTCATCTCGCTCGGCGCCGGCGGCGTCTTGCTGTGCGTGCTCCTGGCTCGCGGCCAGCGGGTCCGGCTCACCGCGCACAAATTCCGCTATTTCTTCGTCACCGCCGCGGTGTCCTATGCCGTCCCCAACCTCCTGATGTTCTCGGCCATCCCGCATCTGGGCGCCGGCTACACCGGCATCATGTTCACCCTGTCGCCTGTCATCACACTGGTGTTCTCGATCCTGTTGCGTGTCCGGCGCCCCAACATGCTGGGCATTGTCGGCATCGCCGTCGGCTTCGTCGGCGCCGTCATGGTCGCGGTGACGCGCGGCGAGGCCGGCCAGCCGGCCGATTTGTTCTGGGTGGCGATGGGGTTGCTCATTCCGGTCAGCCTTGCCGCCGGCAACATCTACCGCACGGTCGACTGGCCGGACGGCACCGGCCCGATTGAGCTTGCCGTCGGCAGCCATCTGGCGTCGGCGGCGATGCTGCTTGCCGGCATTCTCCTCCTGTTCGGCGGCGAGGCTTTCGCGCCACTCGGCGGCGTGCCGCTGGTGGTGGTCGCGCAGGTTGCGTCGGCATCGGCGATGTTCGCCTTCTTCTTCCGGCTGCAGGCGGTTGGCGGTCCGGTCTATCTCAGCCAGATCGGTTATGTGGCGGCGGCCGTCGGCCTGTTTGCCGGAACCATCGTCCTCGGCGAGCACTATCAGCTGCTGACCTGGGCGGGCGCGGTCATCATCACCGCGGGCGTGTTCATCACCACCAGGGCACAAAGCCAGACCGGCACGAAGCTGCAAAGGCAGGCGGCGTAAGCGCTTTCGCGCCTCAGCCGGCGTCGGTTTCGTTCTCTTCGCCACCGGGTTCCGGCCTTGGGTGCCGGCGGCGATGAGTGGCCGCGGCGCGGGCCGCCTGTTCGTAGATGCCGGTCATCAGCTCCAGTGTGCGCGCCGCTTCCTCGAGCTTGGCCGCCATCTCCGGGACGCGTGTCACCGCTTCGATGAGCAGGACGGACCGGATGTCGGCATAGCGTTCGGTGACTCGAAACCCAAGCGGCGTGACCTCGTAGGTGACGCCGGCCCTGCCGCTGCCGGTTCGCTTGACCATGCCGCCCTTGAGCAATTTGCGCAGGCTGTACTGGATGTTGGGGATGTCGTCTCTGTTGGTCATCTGCGCCAGGTCGCGGACGCTCTTTGGCCGGTCGTTCATCCTGATGATGTGAAGCAGCGCATTTTCCGGCCCGCTGGCGGAAAACTCGATCACCGTCGCCAGGCATTCCGCCTGCCAGTGGCCGAACGCCTCGTAGGAGCGCATCAGCGCATATTCGATTTCGGCGACGTCGATTTCGAGCGGCGTCCGCGCCAGATGCCAGCCGCGATCCAGCAGCTTGGCTTGTGTTTCCAATGGTTTGCGCCGGTCGTTCATCATGTCTCCCCGCCCGGCAGCATGCGCCGATCCGGCCGATTGCGTCCATATGATTTTATGATAGACTTTCTATTATAAAATATAACCTAAAAATGAGGAGAACGCGACCGATGAGCATGCTCGACAAGACCGCAGCCAACGCACAGCCCTTCTTTCTAGGGACCTTCGCTTCCAATTGTTCCGGCGGCATGACCGTCACCAAGGTTCCCGAACGATGGGTCAGTTCCTGGGACAACAATCTGCGGCTGGCGCATCTGCTCGACGACGCCGGTATCGATTTCATGCTGCCGATCGCCCGCTGGATCGGCTATGGGGGCGAGACCAATTTCCACGGCAACGTGCTGGAGACGATCACCTGGGCCGCAGGGCTCCTGGCGCTCACCCGCAACATCACGGTTTTCGCCACCACCCACACGGCGGCCAATCACCCTGTCGTCGTCGCCAAGCAATTGGCGACGATCGACCAGATCAGCCGCGGCCGTATCGGCCTCAACATCGTCGCCGGCTGGAACAAGCCGGAATATGAAGCGCTCGGGCTGACGCTGCCCGACGATCACATCACACGCTACGGCTACGCACAGGAATGGTTCGACATCGTCAGGGCGCTGTGGGATCGCACCGAGGCGTTCGACTGGGACGGCACCTATTTCAAGCTGAAGAACGTGCTTGGCGATCCGCGGCCGTCGGCGCGCCTGCCGATCCTCAACGCCGCCGGCTCGGAAGAAGGGCGCAAATTCGCTGTCCGCAATGCGGACTTCCTGTTCACGCCGGCAATCGATCTGTCACGCTCCAGGGACGAGATCGCCGCGCTGAAGCAACAGGCGGTCGCCGCCGGCAGCACTGTCGACGTGCTGACCTTTGCCCATGTCGTCTGCCGGCCGACCGAGAAGGAAGCGAAGGATTATCTCGAGCATTTCGCCCGCGCCAATGCCGACTGGGCAGCCGTCGACAATCTGGTGAAGCTGCAATTTGCGCATGCGCAGTCGTTCCCGCATGACCTCCTGGCGCTCATCCGCGATCGGATGGCGGCGGGCCATGGCGGCTTCCCGCTCACCGGCACGGCCGAACAGGTCGCTGATGGGATCACCGCCTTGCACGAGGCCGGATTTCGCGGCTCGACGCTGTCCTTCGTCGACTATGTCGAGGAATTCCCGTATTTTCGCGACACCGTCCTGCCTATCCTCGAACAGCGGGGCATCCGTATCGCAGCGGCCGCCATGCAGTCGGCGGCCTAGGAGCAACCCCCATGACCGAACCAACGACTTCGGAGGCAAATCCTGTCGGTGTCGCGGATTTTCGGGCCGCGATGCGGCTGATCGTCGGCAATGTCAGCGTCATCACCGCTGGCACCGGCGAGGATCGCTCCGGCCTGGTGGTCATTTCGGTCGTCTCGCTGTCGGCCGAGCCGCCCAAGGTGATCGCCTGCGTCAACAGGTCGTCGTCGACCTGGCCGGTGATCGAACGCTACCGGCATTTCGGCGTCAATTCGCTTGGCCCCCAGCATCAGCGCGTGGCCGAGCGGTTCTCCGGCTTTGGCGGCATCAAGGGCAAGGACCGCTATGAGGGCGCCGAATGGATGACGCTCAAGACCGGAGCTTTACTGCTTTCGGACGCGGTGGCCGCGTTCGACTGCAGCCTCGACGAGATGATCGATCGCGGCACGCATTCCATCGTCATCGGCTCGGTCGAGGCCGTGCGCACCCACGATGCCGGCCAGGCGCTGATCTACTGGCGCGGCGGCTACAGGCCGCTGAAATCTGAATAAGGCCAGAATTCAGAATAAGATCAGACCGAGCCTTTTTCCGCCAGGACCATGTAGTTGACGTCCATGTCCTTCGACCGCGCCCAGCGGTCGGCCAGCGGGTTGTAGGTGACGCCGGTGCGGTCGATGATGGTCAGGCCGGCGCCGCCCAGCGCCTTTTCGAGCTCTTCCGGGCGCACCAGCTTGCCGAACTGATGGGTGCCGCGCGGTAGCCAGCGCAGCACATATTCGGCGCCGATGATGGCTAAGCCCAGCGCCTTCAGCGTGCGGTTGATGGTGGCCACGAACATGATGCCGCCGGGCCGCACCATCTCGCCGCATTTGGCGACGAACAGGTCGATGTCGGCGACATGCTCGACCACTTCCATGTTGAGGATGACGTCGAATTTCTCGCCGGCGTCGGCAAGGTCCTCGGCCGTCGTGGCGCGATAGTCGACGCTGACATTGCCCTCGGCGGCGTGCAGCTTGGCCACTTCGATGTTGGTTTCGGAGGCATCCGCGCCCACGACTTCGGCGCCAAGCCGCGCCATCGGCTCGCACAGAAGTCCGCCGCCACAGCCGATGTCGAGGATGCGCAGGCCCTCGAAAGGCCTTGCAGCGCGTGGGTCACGGCCGAAGCGCGTCGCTATCTGGTCGCGGATATAGGCCAACCGGACCGGATTGAATTTGTGCAGGGGACGGAACTTGCCGTTCGGGTTCCACCATTCGGCGGCAAGGGCGGAAAAGCGTTCCACTTCTCCGGCATCGATTGTCGATCGTCGGGGCTCTGGCATGGGTTGGTCTCCTCGACACTACAGCGCCGCACGTCCTCTTGGACGCGCAAAGGACGCTGTAGCACTTTAGATTCTGCGCATGATCCTTTCCGAAATCGACTTCGATTTCGGGGTCGTGCGCTAGGAAGTCGGGCGTGAGGCCGCGAATGTCAAGGCAACAATTTTCCTCTGCCGGCAGGGACCCGGATTCTGTCAGGGCATGTCAGCTGAAGCGCGCCGCGGTGAAACACAATTGGCCTGGCGGGCGAAGGAATACATCATCGTTTTGAATTCGAAGGAGGTGACGATGACAGCAATGACGGCTTCGATCCTCTGGCATCGGCTGGACGTGGAGGGGCATGATGCCTGTCTGCTTTCGCAGAACGATGGCGGGCACAGCCTCAAGGGACAAGCCATCTTCATCCAGGACGGCAAGCCGTGCTGCCTCGCCTACGAGGTGAATTGCGATGCCGGCTGGCACACACGGGCGGCGCTTATCGAAGGCTTTCTCGGCACGCGCCAGCTGCACTATGCGATCGAACGCGATTCCAACGGCCAGTGGATGCTGAACGGCGAAGTCCAGCAG
>NZ_RZTF01000457.1:0-4731 GCF_004023175.1 Mesorhizobium sp. M7A.F.Ca.MR.362.00.0.0 | reverse complement strand
GGGAATCGGAAAAAACTAGTATACAGCCAGTGAAGACACGCAAAGATCACCTGATGCTCAAGCGTTTACGCACTCCAGGCACTTTGCGGCTTTTCACAGCAACGCTCAGAAAAGGAAGATAAGCATGTTGAACGCGGTCGCAGCGAATTTTCAAGGGCATGAACAGAGCTATTCGGACAAGAACTATGAGTCGGCGAGCGCGTTTTTCGGCGCCAAGCCCCTGGTTTTGGCCCAGCCAGGTGCTGCGCGCCCCAGTGACCGAACGATCGCCAACGGTCAAGGAGCCGTACAGTTTCACCTCATTGGTCAGAAGACCGATGACCCGGCGTACAGCGGCATCATGAATGAAAATCAGGACAACCTTCTGGCTATAGGAGGGCTCATTCACGATTACATGCATACCCATTTTCCTAACGTTGATGAGAAAAAACTTGATATCAACACCTGGACGAATGTTGTGGGCAACATTCCCAATCTTTCGATCGAAGGGCAAAAACAGAAAGGTTACTCAAACAAGCTTGCTGGCACCTCCGTTTCAGCCACGTTCCTCTCCTTGATCGCGAAGGCGATCGTCACTGACGGGGCGTCTCTGCTAACGGATTTCCAGTCCTTCCTCACGGAGATGGGCAACCTGACCTTCAGTGCCAACAGCAAGGCGCAGCAGTACAAGGCTCTGACATGCACCTATCAAAGCTACCTTCTCGATAACGGGGCAGGCGGATATTACGACTACGGAGCAATTGTTCTGCGACAAATCGAGTTCAATCAGTATTTCCTTGAACTGAAATCCTCTTGCTCGTCGACACATTACGTCAACGTCGACATAAGCTATAGAGAGGTTACAAACATCCTTCAGACTCGCCGAATCCGCAGAGGCGGCCCCGATTACAAAAACTTGCAGGAGATCGTGAATAAGAACTCAACCGAGCAATTCAAGAAGGCCAAGAACTTCTTTAACGGCGGCTCGACCCCGCAACAAGACATCACGCCCCAGGTCTAAACCGCGCGGTCGGGCGCGATGTTTTTCGCTGGCGCACGGCTCATACAGGTGAAGCCGTGAATGCAAGTTGTGGCATCTCGGTCGCTACCAATGGCGACTTGGCGCAGGAGCGCCGGTATATCAGTCCCACCCCGAGACCGGTAACTTCTCTGGGGTTAGGCGGCGCTAAGGAGAGGCGGCTTGGGCTTGAATGGTGGCACGTTCGGCTCTGGCTGTCGGTACGGTGCCCGCAATCGATTGCGAAGCTCGCCGTTGAGATCTGCCGTCCTGACCTGCATGAGCATGTGAGCACCGTGGAGCGACCACCTATCTGCTTGCGAAGCCTTCACCCTCTCCAAGAGTTGCTCCAGATCGGTGATCGCGCGATCGACCCGCCCATGCCACAGGCGCCACTTCACCGCTCTCATGTCACCGTCGATTGCGGGAAGCGCTTCCGAGAGACCCGGTCTCCGACGCGGTTTCGTATCTGGCAGCTTGGCGCCGCAAGGAGATGGAGCGGATAGTGCGCTCCGAGCGGCAACGCTTCCTGGAATCCTTTCTTGGCGGTGTTGCGGATCGGCTTCGCCCGGAACGGTCGCGCTGATGGACGAAACGCGCAAACCCATACATCCACTTCCTATTCCAAGAGTGAATTCACCCATACCGGTCAATCCGTTCCGGCAACGTTCCACAACTTGGCCAAAATCGCATATGTGGAACGGCCCGCTGGGCAAGGTTTTTCTTTGCGACATTTCCCCAATGAGGACGGTGCAGTCATATGTCCGGCCTGTTTTCTGGCCTTTCAGCCATGGCCACGATGAGATCCGCGGAGCAAATCGCCTAATCAGCTTCTCGCGCTTCAATGCGCTAGCGATTTTACGGTCTGATTTGCTTCGGGATGTCGTCCCGTTGGGTTCATCACAATTGGCACCTTGCCTGCCTCTCCGACCGACTGGCCAGAAAGCTCGTATACCTAAGCCTGGACGATCATCTTCGCTCCTCTAAAGTTATCCCCTCGAACGAGAAGAGCCCAGATGATGCGCGCGATCTTATTTGCAAGTGCGACAGCGACAACCTTGAACGGGCGGCGCAACATCATGGCCGCTATCCATGGTGATGGCTGGAGGCCACGACGAGCGAGCTTGAGGATCGACGTCGCTCCAGCGACAAGCAGCGTTCGCAGTTGCTGGTTTCCGCGCTTTGAGATCGAACCGATCCGTTCTTTTCCTCCGCTGGAATGTGCGCGTGGTGTCAACCCAATCCAGGCAGCAAAGTCCCGACCGGTTTTAAAGCCGGCAGGATCAGGGACTACTGCCCGGACGGTCGCGGCAATGATCGGCCCCACACCGGGAATCGCCGTCAGGCGTCGGGCGCTGTCATCTTTTCTTACCGCCTCAAGGATTTTTCGATCGAGCCTTTCAATGCGTGCCGTCACGGTCTCGATTTGCTCGACGAGCTCTTCCAAAGCCATTCGCGCTGCACCCGGCAATCTCAGGTCACTGTCGTCGCGTACTATGGCGGCAAGGCTGACGATTCCGACCAGACCGGTCGCCCTGACAATGCCCAGTTCGGCAAGATGAGCTCTCAAGGCATTGATTGCTTGAGTGCGCTGACGGATGAGCAAATCTCGTGTTTTGAGCACCATTCCCGCAGCCTGCTCGTCCTGCGTTTTTGCCGGTACGTAGCGCATGGTTGGCCGGGTGACTGCCTCGCAAATAGCTTCGGCGTCAGCGGCGTCAGTTTTGTTGCGTTTGACATAGGCCTTCACGTATGCGGGTGGCATCATCCGAACCGTATGACCCAGGGCCTGAATTTCCCGAGCCCAATAATGCGCGCTGCCACAGGCCTCCATCCCTACGAGACAAGGCTGCAATGTGCGAAAGAAGTCCAGCACCTGCGATCGACGCAGTGCGCGACGTACGATCACGTCTCCTTCTTCGGCTATGCCATGAACCTGAAAAACGGATTTGGCCAGATCGAGCCCGACTGTGGTAATCTTCTTCATGGAGCGGTCCTTCTTCTTTGTGGCGTTTCAACACGACCACGTTAGGCACTTGATGCCGTTTGAGAAGGGCCGTTCCACCTCATCAGCTTCGGGCCGATTAGGCCATCTCGGCGAGCGTTTCGAGCAGCGCATCGAACACCCCCGTCGCGACCCATCGCCGGTATCGGCGGAAGACGCTGTTCCACTTGCCATATTCATCAGGCAGATGACGCCATTGCGCCCCGGTTCGGGCCATCCACATCATGCCTTCGAAATAGCGCCGATTATCCTGCGCCGGACGGCACCCTCGACCCCGCTCTGCTGGCAGCAGCGGCCCGATCAGTGCCCATTCCTCGTCCGATACCCCAATCCGCTCGCCCAACGCTGCGGCGGCAGGATATATCCTGATGTAAATGTCGTGCGAGACGGAAGGTGGCAACTTCCGGCTCGCGCTTCGCGCGAGTCTCGCACGACATATGACGTCGCTTTCAGTCTACCTCAGAGAGGTTCCGATGGCGAATATAATATTTCTGTTGCAATAATGTTAAGTATCAGCATTTTGACGATATCGCTTAGAGTACTATTGAATATTCTGCATACAGACCGGTATATTTTGATTTGCGCTTGTAACCTATTCCGCGCATATTACATTGTATCAATTCGTTCATAAAATGACTCAATGCGAATATAGAAGAATATAGACGTGCAAACGTGCCTGGCCTTTATTAAATGCAGTGAACGGTACATCAACATGACACCATGTGCTCAAAAGCATGACTAACGAAAACACGAACAGCAACAAATGAAACAAAGACGCTTAAAGCGCCATACACCTCAAAAGCAAGACAAAACAAAAACAGACATGAAAGACATTACAGAATAAAAGTAAGTTGTTTTAACTTATGCATCGGCCAGGTCAAACAGAACTCCGGTCCCGCTAGTGTCCCTCATCCTAACCACAAAACAGTGCCGGCCCAATCAGCACCACATTGCAAGGGCCGGCTGCGCGACAATACCTCGTATTGAGTTGGTGCTGATACGGCGAAAGTTGGCCCATAGTTGCCCATGGGGGGATGCTGGGAGTTGCGACGAAAAATTCCATGTCGGCAGCCTCGGCGTTGGAACATCCAGCTTGTCGGTAGAAGCCCGCCACGCGTTGACGAGAGCAATTGGTGTCATACGGCGGGACCTCAATCGCCACGATCCTCCCGCAATAGCGTAGGTGGAGCGGAACGTGATCAAGGCGTCCTGTTTCAAGACATTGCCTGGCAGCCTCAGCCGGCATATAGACATACAGGAGACGTGTCCCCGGTGGGGCAAGTTGGATGAGCGCGTTCGTGCTGAACGCGTTCTCGATGTGGTCCACTAGCTCGAGTGTGCGGCCTCTGTACAGAGGACACTCGCCGCCCCAAAACACTGAGCTCATACTCGCCGAGGGCGCTTAGTTGTGTTTCGTGATGGAAGAAAGAACTGTTTTTGGTGTTTAGGCGAGAGTAAGGATGGAGAGGAGACTCGATTGTCCTTGGTGAATGCGGGGACGCAATGAGGCTTATATAGAGAGGGGCGCTCATCCTTATTGGACCGCAATTTTTATAATCGCGAAACGGCACAGTTGCCGTTTCGGTGCAATAAAAGGCATCTTTTGATGTCTCCCTTAGCTCGCGCAGAGTCGCAGCTTCTGTGCAGCCGTTGGCTCTCTCTACAGTTCAAAGGGCACAACTCTAGCGTTCTGCAAAGGGCTGCCCGGATCGCTAAGTCAACAACGCGT
>NZ_RZTF01000456.1:0-4746 GCF_004023175.1 Mesorhizobium sp. M7A.F.Ca.MR.362.00.0.0 | reverse complement strand
TCTTCTCCCCGTGACGGGGAGAAGAAAGCCATCAAAATGTCGGCAGCTTCGGCCGAACCGCGAGCGCATCCTTGACGATCTTCTCGACGGCCTTGCGGCGCTCGCCCGACAGCGGCTGGCGCGGCATGCGAACGCGGTCATTTGTGTTGATCGCGAACACTTCGGCAAGCTTGATGTTTTGGACCAGATAGGTCGAGACATCGAGATCGAGCAGCGGCCGGAACCAGCGGTAGATGGCGAGCGCCTCCTCGCGGCGGCCCTGCTTCATCAGCTGGAAGATGGCGACGGTCTCGCGCGGGAAGGCTGTGACCAGTCCCGCCACCCAGCCGATGGCGCCGACCGACAGCGCCTCGAAGGCCAGATTGTCGACGCCGGTGAACAGGTCATAGCGAGTGCCCAGGCGATTGATGATCTCGGTCGAACGACGGATGTCGTCGGAGGATTCCTTGATCGCGACAAAGCGCTTGTCCGACGCTAGCTCCTCCATCTGGTCGACGGTGACGTCGACGCGGTAGGCAAGCCGGTTGGAGTAGATCATGACCGGCAGGTCGCCCGCCTGCGCGACCGCGCGCAGCGCCGCGACCGTCTCTTCCGCATTGGTGTGGTAGATCGGGCTCGGCACGACCATGAGGCCATTGGCGCCTTCCCGGCTCGCGCGCTTGGCGATGCTGGCCGCCTCGCGTGTGCCGGCCTCGTTGACGGTCAGCAGCACCGGCTTCTTGCTGGCGATCTTCTGTGCGGTCTTCAGCACCTCGATCTTCTCGTCGGGCGACAGCATCGGCCCCTCGCCGAGCGACCCGCAGACGATGATGCCGTCGCAGCCGGCCTCCATCTGCAGGCTGAAGCAGCGCTCCATCTCGACATGATCGAGACGATCATCCGCGGTGAATTTGGTCGTGACGGCAGGGAAAACTCCGGTCCACATGATCATCTCTCCATCTGATATATCAGTGGTATATCTATTAACAAACCCGCTGTCAATGCGGATTCCGTTATGATATATTCAAGATATATCAGGAGAGCGCATTTGATATCCATGGCAGCAAGCCTCCCGGCAGAGCCGGCCGCGACCAGGGCCTACCATGTGCTCGAGCACATGATCGTCACGCTCGAACTGGCCCCGGCAAGCTTCGTCACCGAGGGCGCTCTGATCGACAGGCTCGGGCTTGGCAGGACACCGGTGCGCGAAGCGATCCAGCGGCTGGCATGGGAAGGGCTGCTCGACGTCAGGCCGCGCGCCGGCATCGCCATCGCCCCGCTCCATCCCGGCGACTGGTTGCGCGTCCTCGATGCGCGTCGCGGCGTCGAGGTGGTGCTCGCCCGCTCGGCCGCCCGCTTCGTCACCCGCGAAGCCGCCGACCTGTTTCACGAAGCAGCGCTTGCCATGCAGAAGGCGGTGATCTCGGGTAATGTGCTTGCCTTCATCCAGGCCGACAAGGCACTCGACGAAGCGCTGGCGCTGGCTGCCGACAATCCCTTCGCCGCCCGTCTGGCCGCCCCCTTGCAGACCCATAGCCGCCGCTTCTGGTTCCGCTACAAGGCCGAGACCGGCCTTGCCGAATCCGCCGAGCACCATGTCGCGCTGATCCGCTCGATCCTTGCCGGCGACGAGGAGGCCGCGGCCAAGGATGCCAAACGCCTGATGGCGCTGCTACGCGGCCACGCCGAGACGGCCGCCACGCGCTGAACGTCCTTTTATATCCGGTGCGCTTTCGTCGCCGGCGCTTCCTCGAACTCGGGTCAAGTCCCTGGCAAGGCAGCCGCCGCCATCAACGAACCGTCCCAGCCTTCGCCCGCCGTGATGACGCAACTCTGACCACGCGTGTCGGTGGCAAGAATTGTCCAGGTGCCCCGGTCGGAGACGAATATCTCAAGAATCAGGCTCGGGTTGACCAGGCCGCGCGCCGCCTCACTTTCGTGGAATTTTTCCCCGAGCGCTTTGATCATATCCGCACGGGCCGCGCATTGCTCCGCCAGCGCCGGGACGGCGGGACACGCAAAAATTGCCGCGAAAAATAGCGTTGCCACAAGACGGGTCATCTGACACCTCCTTGCGCCAGACGATGTCCCCGAAGCTGTCGCCAGCGCCGTCGCTTGATCTGCCGTACCTCCTTGCGGCAGGACTGCAGACCAAGACGGCAGATGCCTACTTGGTTCCATCACATTAGCGTTCAAGCGGATAGAGTCGCGGCCGGATTGCAAAAAAACGCCCGGGCGCGAGCGCCCGGGCCTTAATCCAAATCAATTTGTTGTCCGGTCAGTTCATCGTCGGGATGACGAATTCGGCACCATCCTTGATGCCGGACGGCCAGCGCGACGTCACCGTCTTGGTCTTGGTGTAGAAGCGGAACGCGTCCGGGCCGTGCTGGTTGAGATCGCCGAACGAAGATGCCTTCCAGCCGCCGAACGTGTAATAGGCGATCGGCACCGGGATCGGCACGTTGACGCCCACCATGCCGACCTGGACACGGCTTGCAAAGTCGCGCGCGGCATCGCCGTCACGGGTGAAGATGGCGACGCCATTGCCCATCTCGTGATCGTTGGCGAGCTTGATCGCGCTCTCATAGGTCGGGGCGCGCACAACAGAGAGCACCGGCCCGAAGATCTCTTCCTTGTAGATGCGCATGTCCGCGGTCACGTTGTCGAACAGGCAGCCACCCATATAGTAGCCGTCTTCATAGCCCTGCATGGAGAAGCCGCGGCCGTCGACGACCAGCTTGGCGCCTTCCTTGACGCCGGTATCCACGTAGCCCTTGACCCGTTCCAGCGCCTGCGCCGTCACCAGCGGGCCGAAATCGGCGGAAGAGTCCGTCGAAGGACCGACCTTCAGGCTCTCGACGCGCGGGATCAGCTTTTCCATCAGCCGGTTGGCGGTGTCGTTGCCGACCGGGACGGCGACCGAGATCGCCATGCAGCGCTCGCCGGCCGAGCCGTAGCCGGCACCGATCAGCGCATCAACGGTCTGGTCCATGTCGGCATCGGGCATGATGATCATGTGGTTCTTGGCACCGCCGAAGCACTGCACGCGTTTGCCGGCGGCCGTGCCGCGCGAATAGATGTAGTGGGCGATCGGCGTCGAGCCGACAAAGCCGATGGCCTTGATATCGGGATCGTCGAGGATGGCGTCGACCACGTCCTTGTCACCATTGACGACGTTGAGGATGCCTGCCGGCAGGCCGGCTTCGAGGAACAGTTCGGCGATACGCATCGGCACACCGGGATCGCGTTCCGATGGTTTCAGGATGAAGGCGTTGCCGCAGGCGATGGCCGGCGCGATCTTCCAGAGCGGGATCATCGCCGGGAAGTTGAACGGCGTGATGCCGGCGACGACGCCGAGCGGCTGGCGCATCGAATAGACGTCGATGCCGGGGCCGGCGCCGTCGGTGAATTCGCCCTTCATCATGTGCGGTGCGCCGATGCAGACCTCGACCACTTCGAGGCCGCGCTGGATGTCGCCCTTGGCGTCGGCGATCGTCTTGCCGTGCTCGCGCGCCAGGATGTCGGCCAGTTCGTCATAGTCGCGCGCGACCAGTTCGAGAAACTTCATCAGCACGCGTACGCGGCGCTGCGGGTTGGTCGCGGCCCATTTCGGCTGCGCTGCCTTGGCATTCTCGACCGCCGCGCGCAGTTCCGCCTGCGAGGCCAACGCCACCGTGCCGCGCACGGAGCCGTCCATCGGCTGCATGACATCCTGCTTGCGGCCGCTGGTCCCGGCGACATGCGTGCCGCCAATGAAATGACCATAGTCGATCATGATTTCTCTCCCTGTTTGTGATGCTGCATTGTCCGCCTTTGGCCGGCGGATGGCAACGCGAGTGAGAACGCAACCGTTGTGCGGAGAATAGATAACGATTGACGAGCGAGCATCAATTCCCGCAAATGGTGCTATCCCGAGACGACGCCGGAGGATTGACAGGTTGAGTTCCTTCGCGCCCCCCTCTGTCCTGCCGGACATCTCCCCCTCTAGGGGGGAGATTGCGCTGTTGTCTTCGGCTTCGCCAATCCTTGAGGCTGTTAGCGAAGAGCTGTCGGCGAGGCTGCCAATCTCCCCCCTTGAGGGGGAGATGTCCGGCAGGACAGAGGGGGGCGCCACGGAACGCAACGGCGGCGATTGTCACCTGGACCATCCCCATGAACTGGGATGACGTCCGCATCTTCCTTGCCGTGGCCCGCGCCGGCCAGATCCTTGGCGCGGCCAAACGGCTGGAGCTCAATCACGCCACCGTCTCGCGCCGCATCGCCGCACTCGAGGAAGCGCTGCGCACGAAACTCTTCCGTCGGCTGACCACCGGCAGCGAGCTGACCCCGGCCGGCGAGCGTTTTCTCGACATTGCCGAGCGCATGGAGGGCGACATGATCGCCGCGCGCTCGACCATTTCAGGCGAAGGCGACGACGTTTCCGGCACGGTGCGCATCGGCGCGCCTGATGGTTTTGGTGTCGCCTTCCTGGCCAAGCGCCTCGGCGAACTGACCGCCCTGCACCGCGAGCTGACGATCCAGCTTGTGCCGGTGCCGCGCTCCTTTTCCTTGTCGCGCCGCGAGGCGGACATCGCCATCACCGTCGAGCGGCCGACAGAAGGCCGGCTGGTGGCGGGAAAGCTGGTCGACTACTCGCTCGGCCTGTTTGCCTCGCGCGCCTACGCCGATGCCAATGGCCTGCCCAAAACCGCCGCCGAACTCGGCCAGCACACGCTCATTGGCTACGTGCCCGACCTCATCGTCAGTCCCTCGCTCGACTATGCGGGC
>NZ_RZTF01000455.1:0-4755 GCF_004023175.1 Mesorhizobium sp. M7A.F.Ca.MR.362.00.0.0 | reverse complement strand
ACAGGGCTGAAGTCGTGGAATAGCTGGCGCCTGAAATGCCGGCCAGCACACGCCCGATGAACAGCATCGGGTAGGACCAGGCGACCGCGCAGATCAGATTGTCGATGGAGAAGGTCAGCACCGATGCGAGCAGGATCGGCCGCCGCCCGAACCGGTCGCTCAAGCCACCCATGATCGGCGCGAAGACGAACTGCATCGCCGCATAGACGAAGAACAGCCAGCCGCCTTCGATCGCCGCGCCACTGATGCTGACCCCGGTCAATTCCTTGAGATAGGCCGGCAGCACCGGCATGATCATGCCGAAGCCGATAATGTCGAGCAGCAGCGTGGTGAAGACGAGCGCAAGGCCCCGTCTGGCGGTTTTGGGATCGATCATGCTGGGTCAAGCTCCTCTGCTCGCCCCCAGGCGCAGGCGGACGCAGCTTATAGGCGAGCTCGCGGCAAGGAACAATGCGGGAACAGGCCGAATCTGGTTATCCTGACACCCCCTGACGACAACATCGCCGGCAGGTGAAGCTTGAAAACGGTCTGGTCAGATCGGCCCACTCAGCGTGTTGCAATCCGACAGCTTGCCGCTCTTGTAACCACGCGCCAGCCAGGTCTGCCGCTGCTGCGAGGTGCCGTGGTTGAAGCTTTCCGGTACGACATAGCCCTGCGTCTTCTTCTGCAGCGTGTCGTCGCCGATCTTTTGGGCAGCATTGAGCGCCTCTTCGAAATCGCCCTGCTCCAAGATGCCCTTCTGCCCGGTGAAATGCGCCCACACCCCGGCGAAGCAGTCGGCTTGCAGCTCGATGCGCACCGACATCTGGTTGGCCTCCGCCTGGTCCATGCCTTGCCGCATCTGGTTGAACTTGGACATAATGCCCGTCAAGTTCTGCACGTGGTGGCCTACCTCGTGCGCGATCACATAGGCTTGGGCGAAGTCGCCAGAGGCGCCGAACTGCTGGTCGAGTTGCTGGAAGAAGGTTGTATCGAGATAGACCTTGTGGTCGCCCGGACAATAGAACGGCCCGGCGGCCGACGATGCCGAGCCGCAGGCCGAACGGATCTGGCCGCTGAACAGCACCAGCTTCGGGTCCTCATATGTCAGCCCCTGCGATTTGAAGATCCCGGTCCACGTGTCCTCGGTCTCGGCCAGCACGGTCGCCACGAACTGCTTCATCTCATCATTGGCGGGCGTAGCAGAGCCGCTGTCCTCGGTAATCTGGCCGCCGCCGCCCGGCGCCAGTCCGCCGCCGCCACCCAGGATCGTCGACGGATCGAAGCCGAAATACCATCCGGCCAGCACCACCAGGATGACGAGGAAGATGCTGCCGCCGCCACCGGTGCGGCCGCCGATCGGAATGCGGAACTGGCCACCGCCGCCGCCGAGCCCGCCACCGCCGCTGCGGTCGTCCTCGATATTGTCACTCTGACGACGGCCTCTCCAGAGCATGGCAACTCCTCGCGCTGCAAACTTCCCCGTTGTTGCGGGGCTCAACCCAACAAACAACTATCTCAATGGTTGCTCCAAGTCACAGTATTTTTCCAGACCGCGGCGGTTCTGGCATGACGGCCTCACCGCTCTGGCCGAGAGTGCGCAAGGCCTGTAGCATTGCTCGTGGATGGGGGATGTATTGGGCTTGAAGACGATCGGTTCATTCCTGTCGCTGATTGCGGCGTTGTTTTGCCTCGGCACGCCGGTAGCCGGCGCGGTGACGCTCGATTCCAGCGTTGCCGTCACCGACCCCGCCACCTTGCAGGCATTGGAACGCGGCGGACTGTCGATCAGCCGCCTGCTGGGGCCAGCGCTCGGCCTGACCCGCGAGGTCGACAATCGCGGTCTGTTCTCGGTACCGGCTTTGGCGACAGTGCGCGACACAGTCAAGCAGCAGATCGCCGACGAGCCGAAGACCAGTCCGGACCCCTATGTCGCCGACATGGCCAGATCGAAGGACACCAGCCAGAAATTCAATCCAAAATACATCGACGACGGCGGCTCGACGCTGGACCTCACCGGCGTTGTCAACCGCATGGACCGCGGCTATCTCGGCCACACCGAATGCGGCGAGATCCGGCTGATCTACCGCTTCCACTATTCGATCGCTGAAAAGCCGGTGAAGGGAAAGGCGGGCCAGCGCATTTCCTCGCGGCTGCCGTTGACCATGAGCCTGGTGTTCAACGCCAAACCCAGGCAGGCACAAGCGCGCGCCTCCAAGGACCTGCCAAGCGCCACCGATGTGTCCTGCGCCGATGTTGCCCAGCGCTGGCTGGCAGCCGGAAAGAAAGATCTGCCACCCGACCAGCTTGCCGCCTGGCTGCGCTCCGACGAGGGGCCGCTGTCGGGCGCCATGCTCAATTCGTCCCAGATCATGCGACTCGAACTCAACATGCAGGTGCTGCGCCTGTCTGCCTCGACGCGGCGCGATTTCGGCGGTCATGCCGAATACCTGCTGAAGATCTTCAAATGGGATCCGGCGACGTCCAGCTTCTATGAAGCGAAGATGGAAAACCAGATCGACCGCGCCACCGTGCTGGCCGACAAGCCGTCCTTTGCCAGATGGCTGCTCACTGACCGCAACATCTACGACCTCGATCACGGCCGGCTTGTCGTCGACGATAAGTTCCTGGCCAGGAGCGCCGTCTCCGTTGCACCCGGCGGCCTCAGCCGGTCGCAGAACAACATCGTCTACGGGCTGGTCGACGACGCCGACATCGACAAGGCGCTGAAGGACTATGTCGCCAGGGGCAATACGCTCGCCACCATCAAGTCGGCGGCCGGCTTCAAATTGCGGCTCAACGAGATGAGTTGCACCGGTTGCCATCAGACGCGCGGCATTGCCGGTTTCCACTACACCGGCGCCGATCCGGCCAGCGAGCCGCGGCGCAACGCCGTCTTCGTGCCGGGCTCGGCTGTGTTCTTCGCCGACCTGCCGCGCCGCCGCGCCATCGTCGAGCAGTTCGCCGCCGGCAGTCACCCGGACTTTACGCGCGGCTTCGCCGCCCGTCCGGACGCCAGATATGCCGAGGCGCTGAAAGGCACCGACCTCTACAATGGCTGGGGCTCGATCTGCTATCGCGGCGAGGATGCAAGTTTCAAGGACTGGACCTGCGGCACCGGCCTGCGCTGCGCTGGCGTCCATGAAAGCGCCATCCATCCGGGCTTCGGCACCTGCGTCAGCGAGGCCGGCACGGCCGTCGGCGACCCGGTCGAGTTCGGCGAGATCAAGATGTCGACCTGGGGCAACGACCAGTATTGCCGCCTCTCCCCGGCCACCGCCAAGGCCTGCGCCATCGACCCGGCGCGGGACAAGAAGCCGCCGGTCAAGCTCGCCGGCTATGGCGCGGCGCGCCAGCGCTACGACAATCCGCAGCAGAAGACCGGCGGCTTTCCCGGTGGCATGCTGCGCAAGGCGAGCTGCGACAAGCTTCCCGACGAGGCGACGTGCGGACGTCTGGCCAAGACCGGCTTCAACGACTGCATCGCGTCGGGCAAGGACCACAAATTCTGCACGAAGGAATTCACCAAGACCGCCGGCCTGCGCGCCTGCGACAAGGCGCATCCCTGCCGCGAGGACTATATCTGCACCGCAGGCTATGACGATCTGGCGCAGGCAGAAGCCGGCAAAGGCACCTGCATCCCGCCCTATTTCATCTTCCAGTTCCGCGTCGACGGCCACCCGCGCAGCTGGGTGCAGGATGTCAGGGAGTGAGGGAACGGTTTGCCGCAGGCAAATTGAAAGGTCCACTGGACCTTTCAAAAGGCTCGAACGCCCGCAGCCATAGCGGAGGGCGATAGACACTGCCGTAAGAAAAGACGTAAACCACGTCCAACAGCGGCCTTGGCCTGCAGCCAATCACGACAGACGTCTAATCTTCCTGCTTGGCGCCGGCGCTCTTGCCGTCGGAGCTCTTCGAACGTTCCTCGAAACGAGCCGCGCCCTTTTTCAGTGGACGGCCCGTTTCCGTTTCGGTCTTGCGCTCATCCCTCGCCGCCGCCTGTTTCAGTCCCGCGGCCGCCTGCTTGCCCTTTGCGGTCGGTGCTTGTTCGATGCCCATCGCTTCCTCCGTTCGCGCGACAAAACGCGCGGTGTCGGGAGCAACGTGCCCGGCGTGCGACGGTTCCGGCAGCGCCGGAAATCTGGCGGCTCAGCGCGCCGTCATCGCCTTGCGGAAAGCTTCCAGCGTCTCGGCGCTGACATGGTGCTCGATGCCTTCGGCGTCGATGCGCGCCGTCTCGGCGCTGACACCAAGCGAGCGCAAAAAGGCTTCCACCGTCTGATGGCGGATGCGGCTTTGCTCCGCGACCTTGCGACCGGCATCGGTCAGGAACACGCCGCGATAGGGCTTTCTCGACACCAGGCCGTCGGCGCACAGCCTGGTCAGCATCTTGGCCACTGTCGGCTGGGCGACGCCCAGGCGTGCGGCGATGTCCACCTGGCGCGCCTCGTTGCCGTCTTCGATCAGGTCGGCGATCAGCTCGACATAATCCTCGACCAGCGCGCTGCGGCGCGCTTCGCGCTGCTGCCGGAAGCCCTCCGAATGAATTTCGGCGTCAAGCAGCGGCTCGCGCGGGACCGGTCTGTTCTTCAGCGCCAATACGCGCTCCTCCCAGGACTATTTGCCATCCATGCTTTCATAGCACGGGCTCTGATTCTTCAGGCCGTTTATTTGCATTCCGCAACAGGTGCAACCGGACTTCCGATTGCGGGTTCGCCCGATACCGCCAGCAGAATAAAAAGCACCGACAATGAAATATAGCATATTGCATAATGT
>NZ_RZTF01000454.1:0-4764 GCF_004023175.1 Mesorhizobium sp. M7A.F.Ca.MR.362.00.0.0 | reverse complement strand
AGCCGGCGCCAATTCGACACGATCCATGGTCGCTGCGCGCGGCAGGGCCGCCAGGCTGGGCGAGCGATCCCTGGGACACATGGATCCGGGTGCCGCCTCGGCCGTCATCATCCTGCGCGCGATGAAGGACACTTTTGGCGAACCGCAGGGATAGGCGGTTCTGGCGGCCGTGGCAGGCGGCGCACGCCGAACGATGGCCTGTCACCGAGTTAGCCTTTGACCGCTCCAGCGGTCATGGATTCCGATATCTGCCGATACATCACAAGCCCCAGCAATGCCGGCGGCAAGGCGCCCAGCATCATGACCGCGGAAGCGGTTCCCCATTTTACGCCACCGCCGCTTGCGGCGAAGAAGAAGGACGCGCCGACCGTCATCGGGACGGCACGACTGGTTGTCAGCATAAGGCCGAAGAGGAATTCGTTTCAGGCGGAGATGAAGGTTGTGACCAGCCGGGCGGATCACCGGCCGGACGATCATCATCATCACCTGCAAGGAGCTTGCGCCATCGACTTTCGCTGCCTCGTCGAGTTCGGCCGGCACATCGACCAGCGGCCACAGACCCCGTTGCGCCCCGATTCAGTCGTTGCAACAAACCTGTGTCCGAGACCAAGCCTTGGCATTACAGTCTCAAACGCTCTCCCTTGGGGTCGTACCAAGGCGTGAGCTGCGCGATAGCGGTGTATCGCTTCCACGCGACTTCGATCTCAAGTGGCGCGGCTGCGAGCCAGGTATCGTCGACGCCGTCCTCGCATTCCATGTAGCCCATGCCGAGCGAGGCCCGATGCGGTGGCCGTTCGGCGCCGACCTTCGCACAGCCGGTTCGGTCCGCATTGGAGGTCGCCCCAGCCGTCCTGCGGATCCGTTCGAGGCAATAGCCGACGGCATCGGCATGGTGCCAGAGAACCGCAAGGAGCAAGGGCTGTTCCTCGACCATTCGGTGGAGGACAATATTGCGATCAGTTCGCTCGACCGCTTCGTGGCGGCAGGCGTCGTCAACCGGACAGAGCGGCGCGATGCAGTTCTGACACAGATGAAACGGCTGGGTCTCAGGCTCAACGCTCTCTCGCTGCCGGTGAAAGCCCTGTCCGGAGGGAACCAGCAGAAAGCAGCGCTCGCGCGATGGCTGCTTCGCGATTCCAGGGTGCTGATCCTTGAGGGCACCCGCGGCGTCGACATCGGCGCAAAACGGGAGATCTACGAGGAGATCGATCAGCTGGCGCGCGCCGGCAAGGCAATCCTCGTCATATCGTCGGACCTACCGGAAGCTATCGGCATAAGCGATCGCCTCCTGGTCATGCGCCAAGGCAGGATCGTGTCCGAACTGTGAGCGTGCGGCCGCCGTGCTGGTTGATGTTACCCAGGGCTCTGCCGTCGACGCTTTTCAGGAAGCGGTTTTCAGGAATTCGTCGGCGTTCCTTCGCCTCGAAGCGGGTCAGACACTCGGGCTCTGAGTCCCTCGATCGCCGAGGAAGCGGAAGCGATTCCAACCCCGTTCGCCGAGCATCGCTTAAGCCTGCTTGACCCGGCGCGCGACACGATGGCAGCGGAACGAAAGTCGTTGAACAAGGTTTACCCAACGAAGGGCGTTTTTCCTTTTAAGGGATTCGAAATAAAAACCCTCATCTTGGGCGCATTGGCCCTTTGTTTGGCCGCGCCTACGGTCGCTTCGGCGGATGAATTTATCGATCGAATCGACGAACAATGATAACCGAACGTCGCCGCCGAGGCTTCTATCTGCACCAGGCAAGTCCGAGCCCATCGGTTTTCAAGATGGCGTCAATGGTTTCCAGATGTGGGTGGAAATGATGTCTCGCAGTTCCGTGCGTACCGCGCGGAAGAGTGGGCGAAAGTTCGAGGACATTGGTCGCTGCGAGGAGGTCGCGAGGATCAGCTGTCGGGTAATCGGCGGGTCGAATGGCCAGACCTCGATGCGGCCAGCCTCGACAAGGAGATGCACGGAAGCATAGGGCAGAACCGTATAGCCAGTACCTTCCTCGACCAGCAGCAAGGTTGAAGGCATCGCCTCCAGCTCCATCTCGACACGCGGATAGATGCCATGCTCCGCCAGGGTATTATCAATGAGCCGCCGCAGCCCGTGCGGGCGGCTGGGCAGTATCATCGGCAGCTCAGCGAAGACGTTGAGGCCGACTGGCCCGCGCGGCAACACGCGCTCGGACAAGACCGGTCCGATCAGAAACAGTTCGTCATCGGCGAGCGGTTCGGTCAGCACGGAAGGATGGTTCGGCGAATTGTAGAGCACCGCGGCATCGATGCGACCGGCGATCAGCCATTCCAGGATATGGCCGCTGAAGCCTTCGATGACTTGCAGCGCGACATTGGGAAACTCGTTCTTGATCTTCTTGACCAGCGGCACCGTGAGCACGGTGCCGACCGAAGGCGGCACGGCCAGCACCAACCTTCCCTTCGGCGAGGATTTGAGGTTCGAGACGGCATTTTGCGCCAGCCGCATCCGCTCGACGATCTCGTCGGCATGAGCCTTCAAAAGCACGCCCGCCTCGGTCAGCACGACACCGCGGCCGTTGCGATAAAACAGCTCAACGCCGAGCTCCTCCTCAAGCCCGCGAATATGGCGCGTGACCATAGGCTGGGTGACATTGAGGTCGAGAGCGGCCTTTGAGAAGCTGCCAGCCGCACCGACGGCGATGAATACCTGTAGCTGCTTCGTGTCCAACTCTCACCCCAACCGTCCGCTGCTGCAGAGCCTCCGGGCTGACCCATCGGCGTCCGTGTCACATGCCGAACGGGTACTTCTGGCCTCGGACATTCAAGAACACGGCATAGACAGACGTTGTCGCCGTGATGAACAGCCGATTGTTGCGCGGCCCACCAAAGGCCAGGTTCGCAACCATTTCCGGCACCTGAATTTTCCCGATGAGTTCACCTTCGGGCGTATGGCATTGTACGCCATCCCATGCGCTGATCCAGAGATTACCCGCGATATCAACGCGAAAGCCATCTGGAATGCCGGGCGATATGTTTGCGAAGACGCGGGAATTTACCAATCTGTCGCCGTCGACGTCAAACTGCCTGACGTGATGTGGAGCGCTGCGGTCGGTGAGGAAGCCGGAGTCCGAAATATAAAGGTGCTTCTCGTCAGGCGAGAAGGCGAGCCCGTTCGGCATGGAGAAATCATCGGCAACGACTGTGATCATCCCCGACTGCTGATCGATCCTGTAAACGCGGCAGCCAGCCTGCTCCTGTAGGCCCTTGCGCCCGACATAGTCTGAAATGATCCCATAATTAGGATCGGTGAACCAGATGCTGCCGTCGGATTTCACGACCACATCGTTCGGCGAGTTCAAAGGCTTGCCATCGAAAGAGGCGGCCAGCACGGTGATCGAGCCGTCCCATTCGGTACGCACGACGCGGCGCTCCCCCTGCATGCATGTGATCAGCCTTCCGTTGCGATCGCGTGTGCTGCCGTTCGGGTTGCAGACATGGCTTCGGAACAGCGAAACCGCCCCCGTGTCCTCGTCCCATCGCAGCATGCGGTCGTTGGGGATATCGCTCCAGATCAGGGAGCGAAGATCGGCGAAATAGACCGGTCCCTCCGCCCAGCGATTTCCCGAATGGATGGTTTCGAGGAATGCGACCGGATCGATCAGGTCGCCGAACCGCGCGTCGATCATTTCGTAGCAGGACATCGGCCACCTCGCCTATGGCAGCCGGATCGCGACGGTCTTGGTCTCGGTGTAGAGTTGGAGCGCCTGCTCGCCGAGTTCGCGCCCCCAGCCCGATTGTTTGAACCCGCCGAAGGGCATGGTGACGTCATTGAAGTTGTGGCAGTTCACCCAGACCGTGCCGGATTTAATCTTTGCGGCCAGCCGATGCGCGGTGCCCAGATTGTTGGTCCAGATCGATGCGGCAAGGCCATACTCGGTGTCGTTGGCATCCTTGGCGAGTTTGTCCAGGTCCTCGTCGTCGAAAGGCATCGCACAGGCCACCGGTCCGAATATCTCTTCGCGGATCACCGACATGTCCGGCCGCGTCCGGGAAATGACCGTCGGCTTGACGAAATAGCCGACGTCACCCGCACGCCCGCCGCCCGTGACGATCTCGGCGCCGTCACTCCTGCCTTCCGAGATCAGTCGGGTGATGCGTTCCATCTGCTGCTGAGAGACGACGGGGCCAAGCTCCGTCGCAGGGTCAAGCCCGGCGCCGAGCTTCAGCTTTTCGGCGCGCGCCGCGATCCCGGACATGACCTTGTCGTAGATCTTCTTGTGAACGAAGAAACGCGTTCCCGCGCCGCAGCTCTGCCCGGCATTGAAGAATGCCGCGCTCGAGGCGCCGGCCACCGCCATGTCGATATCGGCGTCGCCCAGCACGATGGTCGGCGCCTTGCCACCAAGCTCAAGGCTGACCTTCTTGAGATTGCCGGTCGCGGCGCGAGCGATCAGCCGACCGACTTCGGTCGAACCGGTGAAAGCCACCTTGTCGATATCGGGATGGGCCGCCATCGCCGCGCCAACCGTTTCGCCAAAGCCGGTCAGGATATTGACCACACCTTCCGGAAAGCCGGCTTCCTGAACCAGCTTGCCAAAGTAGAGCGCTCCGAGCGGCGTCTGCTCGGCCGGCTTGAGCACGATGGTGCAGCCGGCCGCCAGTGCCGGCCCCACCTTCCAGGCGAGCATGCTGAGCGGGAAGTTCCACGGGATGATCTGGCCGACGACGCCGACCGGCTCGCGGCGGGTGTAGGCATGCCAGTCGCCCGGTGCGTTGACCGTCATCGTCTCGCCATTGATC
>NZ_RZTF01000453.1:0-4774 GCF_004023175.1 Mesorhizobium sp. M7A.F.Ca.MR.362.00.0.0 | reverse complement strand
GTGCTGCAGCAGCTTGGCCAGCCGCGCCTCGTCCACCTTGCCCGCACCGCCGAGCGCGCCGTCGCGGTCCATCTCGCCGAGCCCCTTCGACTTGATGAAATCGTTCAGCGGCGCGTTGGCGGGGCCGGTGTCGAAGGCAACGACATTGTCGGCGCCATCCCACCAGGTGATGTTGGCGACGCCGCCGAGATTGAGTACGGCCACCTCGCCATTGGCGCCGGCGCCGCGCATCAACGCCGTGTGATAGACCGCGGCCAGCGGCGCGCCTTGCCCCCCGGCGCGCATGTCGGCCGAGCGGAAATCGTAAGCGACCTTGGTACCCAATATGGCATGCATCAGCTCACCATCGCCGAGTTGCCTTGTCTGGCCCAGCCGTCCAACCTGCGGCGCGCGATGCAGAACGGTCTGGCCGTGAAAACCGACGACGCCGATATCGGCCATCGTCATGCCATAGCCTTCGACCAATTCCTTGACGGCTGCTGACTGGGCACGCGTCAGGGCTTCCTCCGCGGTGCGGAAGATCGCCGGCTCCGGCCCGTCAAAGTTCCACGCCCGCGCCTCCGTCAGCGTCTCTTCCAGCAGGGAGCGGATCGACGGAGGATAGGGCATCAGCCGGTAGGTGCCGAAATCCTCGATACGTTCGCCGTCGGTCTTGATCAGCGCGACGTCGATGTTGCCGTCCAGCACCGTGCCGGTCATCAGGCCGACGGCCCAGATTGGTTCCATAATCGTTTCCTTGTTGAGCATAATCTTTCCGAAACCGTTTCCCACTTTTCGGGACCATGCTCCAGTCCCCATTGATGAGATCGCCGACAGCTCTACGAAGCCTAACGATTCTACGGTCAAAATGTTGGTCGGATGAATCCGGTTGGCGGGTAAGGTCCAAGACTTGCCCTTTCGAAATGGCGGTCTCGGTGCTGAAAGCCGAGCGGCTTTCGTAGCGCCACAGGCGATGTTGGACCGCGCAACGTCGGTTCTGCAGCCCGTCTGGTTCAACAGCCACCGAGATGCCACATCTTGCCTGTCAGCCCCGAAGGCGCGACCTTGTCTGATCTGGCGAACGCTTCCGCCGAAATCCGCAAGGGAGAGAAAATCATGACCTCATCCGATGTGGCCGTTATTGCAGGCGCGGGCGCTGGTCTGAGCGCCTCGCTTGCGCGCCTTCTCACCCGCGAAGGCTTTCGCGTGGTTCTGGCCGCCCGCAACGTCGAGAAGCTCAGCGCTCTGATCGACGAAACCGGTGCTCTGGCCGTTGAGACGGATGTCGCCGACGCTGCGTCCGTCGCCAGGCTGTTCGACACCGCCGACAAGGCCGGCACGCTGGCGCTCGTGGTGTTCAACGCCAGCGCACGCACCCGCGGCCCGATCGCCGAGCTCGATGCGGAAGCGGTCAAACAGGCATTGCTGGTCGGCGCCTATGGCGGCTTCCTGGTCGGCCAGCAGGCGGCGCGCCGGCTGCTTGTCCGGGGATCCGGTTCGATCCTGTTCACCGGCGCCACCGCCAGTGTGAAGGGCTTTCCCGGCTCGGCCGGCTTTGCCATGCCGAAATTCGGCCTGCGCGGCCTGGCGCAGTCCATGGCCCGCGAACTCGCCCCGCAGAACATCCACGTCGTCCATTTCATTATCGACGGCCAGATCGCGCCGCCCGGACAGGCAGTGGATCCCGACCTACAGGACCGCCGCCTGTCGCCGGATGCCATCGCCGAGGCCTATCTCACAACCCATCGCCAGCATCGCAGCGCCTGGAGCTCGGAGCTTGAGTTACGGCCATGGGTCGAGACGTTTTGACAATCCAGACGATCGCCCGGCGGGAAGCAACGCGATCCTTCCGCTTTTCCTAATATATTAGGCAATGCTGATATTTTGTGGCGCTAAGCTGCTTATCCAATACATAAAAAGGCTCAGTGTAATATATACGTTTGTTTAACGCGGGTTGTGCATGTTGCAGCTTTCCCGGGTTAATTGAGAACGCGCATGTCGGTTACACGTCGTACACTGCTTGCGGCCGGGAGCGGAGGGTTGCTGATTTCACAAGCCCGCGCAGCCAGCACTCCGGGACAGCAGGCGCCTCAACCTATCGCGAGCGGCGATGCATTGCGCATCGCAATGCCGGCCTTCGCTTCCAATCCGTTCTTTCCGGCCGACGGATCGGGGGACGATGGCATAGACATGGAGTTGGCCCACGGCATCGCCGCGGCGCTTGGCGTCGAGCCGGTGTTCGACCGATCCGCCGCAACGTTCGACGATATTGTCAAACAGGTCAGTTCCGGACAGGCCGACATGGCGATTGGCAAGCTCAGCCGGACGCTTCAGCGCGGCCGGTCGATCATATATTCCCGCCCCTACGCCATGCTGCGACAAGGGCTGATCGCCAACCGCCTCAACCTGGCGCGTATCGCGCAAGGCAAACCGGCCGAACAGATCGTCCGTGATTTCTCAGGCGATCTTGGCGTGATCGAGGGCTCTTCATTCGCCACCTATGCGGCCACGACCTTCCCGCATGCGCAAATCCACCGCCTGGCAAGCTGGGACCTGATCATCGATGCGATCCGAAACGGGACGATCGACATGGCCTATCGCGATGATTTCGAGATCAAGAAGCTGATGGTCGACGATCCGTCGATGACGGTCGTCGCGCGCTCGATCACGCTGACCGACAAGGTCGATACGATCGCAGTCGGCGTGCGGCCCGACAATCCGCACCTCGCGGCCTTTGTCGATCTCTATCTCGATCTCGCGCGGGGCCAGCAGATTCTCAACACGGATGAGATCATCGCCCGCTATCGCCTGGGGAGCAAAGCCTGACATGGCCATCTCCGAGGTAGCCGGACCCCTGCCTTTCGACTGGCGCCTCGCGGCAAGGCGTATCCTGCGATCTCCGGTGACGACGATTGCGATGATTGCTGCAGGGATACTGTGCGGCCTCTACTATCCAGACTTTGCCCATGCGATCAGCCCTGTCGCACAGCTCTACCTGAATTTCCTCAAGATGGTCGTCCTGCCCTATTTGGTGTCGTCGGTCATCTTCTCCATCACGGCAATGGTCCAGGATCCCAAATCGGTCCGCTACCTCGGCAAGGTGGGTATGGCCGTTCTGGTCGTGTCGTTCCTGAGCGTGCTGGTGAGCGGCACCTTGTCGTTGATCCTGCAGCCGGGCCAGATCGAGAATCCGCAGTCGCGCATCGAGCTTGGCGAGTTCATCAATTCGCAAGGCAGCGTGTCCACCGATCTCGCCTTCCCGTTCCAGCCGCCGCCCTCCAATGGGGATCCCAATGGCGGGCACTCGATCCTGCTCGACCTGGTGCCGAACAACGTCTTCAACGCGCTGGCCTCGGGCCAGACCATCCAGGTTTTGCTGTTCTGCCTGCTTTTCGGGCTCGCGATGGGGAAGATTCCCCAGCCCACGTCCATGAGCCTGACCCAGGCGCTCAACGCGGTCTACCGGGCCTGCACGGTGCTCACCAACTGGTTCATCTGGGGGTTGCCCTTTGCAACTTTCATCCTGATCGCGGACCAGACCGCGTCGACCGGAACCAAGCCGCTCACGCTGATGGGCGGTTACCTGCTGGTTATGGGTCTTTCCTGCCTCATATTCGTTGCCGGGGCCTTTGCCATTATCGCCATCCGGTCGCGACGAAGCTACTGGACCACGATCAAGACCTGCCAGCCGCTTCTCATGGTGGCCATCACCACACGCTCTACGGTCGCTTCGCTGCCATGGGTCATCAACCTGTTGAGCGAGCGCCTGCGGTTCAGCCTGGTGGTGGTCGAACTGCTCGTGCCGCTGCAGGCGGCATTGCTGCGTACAGGCCCGGCGCTGCTCTACACTTCGGGTGCGCTGTTCATCGCCCAGCTTTACGGCCACCAGCTTGCAGTCTCGGACCTCGTGCTCGTCGGCATCATCTCAGCGCTTCTCGCGCTCACCACCGGCGGTATGGGCAGCCTGCTCATCCTGTCCCAGATGTCCATCGTCTGCGGCTACCTGAAGCTTCCCTTCGAGGCGGCGTTCGTCCTGTTCGTCGCGGTGGATGCAGCCGTCGACACGTTCATGACGCTGGCCAGCGTTTGCACCGTCGCGGCGAGCACGGCAATAATCGCTCCCAGCCACAGGGAGACGGCGCAGCCTGACGCCGCCTCGGACCAGCTCGAAGCCGAGCCTGTCAGATGATCGACGACAGCATCCGTCCCCAGCTCGGCATTATCGGCGGTCTTGGGCCGCTTGCTTCGGCTGATTTCTACTTCAAGCTGACCCGGATGACCCAGGCGCTCAGAGACAACGAACATGTGCCTGCCGTGATCCTCAGTGTCCCGCAGCTGCCCGACAGGACCGAAGCGATCCTTGCCGGCCATGACGGGCCGCTGGCGCCTTTGAAAGCCGCGGTCGCGACGCTCAATGCGCTCGGCGTCGCCCGCATCGCGATGCCGTGCAACACCGCCCACCATTGGTACGGCCAACTGGCGGCGAATTCGCGCGCGGAAATCATCCATATCGGAGATGCTGTGGTGACGCAGACGCGTCGCAGCCTGGGCCGGGGCCGGGTTGCTGTTCTCGCCACTCAAGGCACGCTGGTCTCCGGCTTCTATCAGGACAGGATGTCGGCAGCGGGATTTGAGCTCTGCCTTCCCGCGAACACCGAGTTTCAGGCCTGCGTCGACAGCGCGATCAGCCTCGTCAAGGCGGGTTCGATCGCGGATGCGGCGGTTGAAACGGAGCGCGCGCTCGACATCGCGCAAGCGGCCGGCGCCGATGCAGCCCTGCTCGGATGCACCGAAC
>NZ_RZTF01000452.1:0-4785 GCF_004023175.1 Mesorhizobium sp. M7A.F.Ca.MR.362.00.0.0 | reverse complement strand
CAGAGCGACGTAAGCGCCGCCACTACGCCTCCGGCATCGTCGAAACGCGGGCCCAACGAGCAGCCCGTGAACAGCGCGAAGCAGATGAACGCGCTAGGCGGCACGTCCAAGGGCTTGAAGAGCCCGATTTGGAGTGGCCGGAGCGTGAGCGCCGTCGCTACGCTCCGGGCATCGTTGAAACCCGGGCCCAACAGGCGGCCCGTGAACAGCGCGAAGCCGATGAACTCGCAAGGCGACATCACCGCCGTGAGCCCGATCCTCAAGACCTCGATCCTAATCAACCCCGGCGCCTTCGCAGCGGCCGCGTGGCCGAACGATCGCGCCATGACCCGGGCGGTTCTCGCTGAGTACGACCATGAGAAATATTGAAACCACAGGATGCCAAGCCTGACTCAGGAGAACGCGAAAAAATTCGGACTCGCGCGAATTCTGAAGGCAGAGAAGATGTTTTGTGCCAATCGTCGAGCGAATTGATCGTCGCTTGACAGAAGTCAGCGAAGTTGAATTCAATCATCAATGCCCCCGGGTCCCAGGTCCCTAAAAAGATACGTTCTGTTGAAAGTTTTTCTGCGTCATGACGGGGCCGGCCGCTGTCATGCCGCTAGTATGGCGAACTGTTTGGCCAGCATCGGCCGCACACGGCGCTTGATGCGCCGCTGGTCCTGCCCGAACCCTGATCCTTTTAACCGATTTGCCACATCGCAGAACCGGATGGCTTCGTTATTGGTCAGGCTGCCGTCGATGACAATGCGATGGGGACTCGGTCATGGCGCTCCAGCGCTTTCCTGAAGAAGCGCGTGGTCGCCAGCAGGTCGTGATGCTCGCTGAACCAGAATTCGACCGTGTCGCCGACACTTTCGATGGTTCGGTAGAGATACATCCACTCACCGCGAATCCTTGATGTAAGTTTCGTCGATGGCCATTTGCAAGTGACCGCACGCTTTGGTTGAAGCGCTCCAGCAACCGCGGAGGAAAATGAAACCCTAGCGATGAACCATCGAATGATGGGCGCCGATGACTGGAACGACGGTGAATCCGGCATGCGGCGGCATAATTAGGTTGACACATGCGGCATAAATTGCCTGACACGTGTTCAGCCGCCATGGCTGCGCTCGATTTGCTCGATCAACGCCGCCAGGGTTGCCAGATCATCTGGCCGCACGAACGACCGACCGGCCGCGACCTGAATGAAAACATCGGGTTCAGCGACGTCCGTCCATGACGCAAGCAGTGAGCGAAGTCGTCCCGCCGCATCGTAGAACATGACGCGGTCCTCGCCCCAGTTCTGCTTGCGGGTCAACAGCACGAAGCGCTCGCCGCGCCACGATGGAACGGGTGCGTGATCTCGAACTCTATACGCGCTCGAGTGTCAGCACGAACTGCAGTCCTGGACTTGAAAGAAGGGCAAGGTCGAGGGCGCGGTGCTGATCGTCGAGCGCTGGATTCTGGCGCGGCTGAGGAATCGATCCTTCTTCTCGATCGTCGAGCTCAACGCGGCGATCGCCGAACTGCTCGAGGAGCTGAACAACCGGCCGATGCGCCATATCGGCCAAAGCCGCCGCGAACTGTTCGAGGAGATCGAGCGGGCTGCCTTGAAGCCGCTGCCGGCGACGCCGTTCGAATACGCGGAATGGAAGACGGCCAAGGTGCATCCCGACTACCATGTCGAGGTCGACAAGACCTTCTACTCGGTGCCGCACCGTCCAGGTGCGGCTCACCCACCGGACGTCGAGATCTTCCACGATCACCAGCGCGTCGCCAGCCATGTCCGCCGCTCGCAGCGCTCCGGCCATGTCACCGTTAACACCCACATGCCCAAGGCCCATCAGCGCTATGCCAATACGACACCGGCCAACCTGATCGGCCGGGCGGCCCGGATCGGCCCCAACGCCGCCATCCTGGTCGAGCGCATGCTGCGCGATAGGCCACATCCGGAACAGGGCTACCGCGCGGCCATGGGCATCCTGTCGCTTTCGCCGCGCTATGGGCGGGAGCGCACCGAGGCGGCTTGCGAGCGGGCGCTGCTGATCAACGCGATCACCTACGCCTCCATCACCGCCATCCTCAAATCCGGCCTCGACCGGGCCAGCTCCGCAGAGCCGGCAAAGCCGACACCGCCGCACGCCAACATCCGCGGCTCCACCTATTACCAGTGAAGGAAAGGAAGAAAGAATGCTGACAAATCCAACGCTCGATCAGATGCAGGTCCTCGGGCTCGCCGGCATGGCCGCCGCTTGGCGCGAACTGGCCGAACAGAGCAGCGCCAATGAGCTCAGCCGCGACGAGTGGCTCGGCCTGATGCTCGACCGTGAGGTCGCCATGCGCGCCGACAAGCGCGTCAGGAACCGGCTCGCCTCAGCCAAGCTGCGCTTTCCCGAAGCTTGCATCGAGGACATCGATTTTGCCGCGCCGCGTGGCCTCGACCGGCGCAACACCATGGCGCTCGCCCAGGGCGAATGGCTGAAAGCGCATGAGAACCTGATCGTCACCGGCCAGACCGGAACCGGCAAGTCGTGGCTGGCCTGCGCCTTCAGCGAAATCGCTGTCCGGGAATTAGCGGAACCCCTGTCCGGCTTTGCGAAATGCGCAATCCGAACAAAAATGGACACGGGCAACAGGCAGCGGCGGCAGGATATATCCTGATGTATTCGCTAGCGAAGCGGGAAGAGAAAGCCCTATTTTGCTGTTGGGCAACGACCAAGATGCATCCTGTGAATGTCGCTCCGTTTTGGGGCGCCCCACTTCTGGGCTCGCGCGAGCCGCGAGGGCTTCGCGCGCGAAGGGCGAACGGGAAGCGTATTTGATTTAAGTGATGAAGTGAAATCTATTGGCTTACAGTTATAAAAAATCGAGTTTTACGTATCAATCACCGATAGTATAGGTCTACGGCGTGTCCAGTGTTTTCGTGCATAAACAAAATTCACTAGGGCGAGGAAAAAATACGCGAAACGTGGCCCTTTGATTGAATGCAAAGACGGTACAACAAAATTGCGCCGTTGGCGCATTACATATGAAAAGAAAACATAATCAAAACAACAAACAAACACGACAGATGCAAAATAAAAATCAGAATGGAGACTATGAGGGTCTAGGGCCAACGTTGGGGTATCAGCGGCGAGAGTGACACCGCTAATCCCAACCAGATGCAGTTGGCCAATCGGTGGCGGGCATGGCAGGGGGCCAAATCATCTGTCCATGGGCTATGATGTCGAACCCCCCTCTCGTCGTATCGCGGGTCCATACTTCATTGCCTTGGTAACTGAAGCGGTCGGTCCTAGCGATAGCAAGGAAATGCTGGATGTCTTCGCGCTCGACGTTAGTGCACCATCGCCGGTGGTACTTGCCCGATATAGCTGAAGCAGAGAGGACGCCATCGTATGGACGGAGGTCCATCGCCATCACCACCCCGGGAAAATACTTAGTTGGAACCTCTTCGAAACTCCTGCTTTCAACACAGGAGTTTGCAAGGAGGGCAGGCAAAAAGACATACACCAGGGGGGGGTCAGATGCATCAATCGAGAGGGCATCAACCTCAATGGCCTCATTAGCGCCACCGAGTGGAGACCGGGTCATGCAGGGCTCCGTTTCAAACGCCCCAAAAACCCTTGGAGGAAGGCTCGCAGCTTGTTCATAAGCCCGCGCCTGAGCCACCCAATTGCGCTGAGCTTTCTGGAGCCGCTTGAGGTATTCACGGTATTTTTTGGCTGCCTTCTTGAGGCCCTTGCGCAGATTGTCTCCGGTTTTGCCCGTTAGGCAGACGCTGTCAAATTGGGGGCGCACGTAGGTTGGATAGTTGTCTGCCATGGTGAAGGTTTTGATAGAGTTATAAAAGTGACTCGTTTATATAGAGGCTTGTCCAAGGAGGTGTTTGTATCTCCTTCTGCATAGTTGTGCCCGTTCGGTGCACTCAAGGGGTATTTTTGTTGATGGGTCCCTTAGGCAGCCGTTGGCCTCCGCTATAGTTCAAGGGGCGCAACTGTAGCGGTTGCTAAGTCAACAACATCTCATATTCTTTCCAAGAGCTATTTACCGCTGCGAATTCTGGAAGAGCCAGATTAGTGCCGCCCACGGACCCAATGAAAAAGTGACAGAGACCCGTTGATACCGACCGATTAGTGGCATTGATTGGCTGGCTGGCTGGAAGGCATTGATTGGGTGGCTGGGCTGGGGAAGGCATTGATTGGGTGGCTGGCTGGCTGGTGGCATTGGCTGGCTGGCTGGCTGGCATTGATTGGCTGGCTGGCTGGAAGGCATTGATTGGCTGGCTGGCTGGCTGGCAGGATATATGGCTTTGTAGCCTTTCTTTGTTCGTGCATTCGTGCATTCGTGCATTCGTGCATTCGTCACGTAAGCGGGGAAGCCGTGAAGTGGACCGCCGATTTTGGACCAGCGGCTTAGGTGGTGCGGATGCCGTTGCCACATGCCCACGCTTTGCTAGCCACATTGATCGTGGTGTTCGAGGGCCGGAGCGAGGTCGGCCTCATGCGCGGTTTGATCAGCATTTTACCGCAATACGCGAAACCTCGCCTGCGGGGCTACTCTCATCAATGGCAATGGCGATGAAACCTTCAGCCGCGGGACTGTCAGGAATTCTGTGCGCGAGGCCGGTTTCGTCATTGGCTGACGAACCTTTCGCCGAAGACGACGGCGAACTGGGTTTTGGCCTCGAACCACTCGCGCGGCGGTCGTTTCCAATCCTCGGCGGCGTGGTTCAGGACCAGATATAGCAGCTTCATGGCCGCATCGTCACTCGGGAAGTGTCCCCGGGTGCGGACAGCGCGGCGC
>NZ_RZTF01000451.1:0-4810 GCF_004023175.1 Mesorhizobium sp. M7A.F.Ca.MR.362.00.0.0 | reverse complement strand
GTAGCGTGCCGCGTGACGCTGCCACACCACCACCCATGCCTGGTTGAGGTCCATGCCCTGTGAGATCGGCACGAAGATGACCTTCTTGCCCTTGAGCGCCTCGAGATACGTGGAGCGGCCGACCTGGTCGGTTTCCTGCGCCGTGGTGATTTTCGCCGCGCCCAGCAGCGCGAGCGCTGTCATGCCCGCGAACAGGCAGTTCTTGAACAATTTCATGTTTCTCCTCCCAGATTTATGTCTCGGTTCTTGTTTCAGATGTCGCCGCTTTGCGAGGTCTGCTCGTCGCGCGGATTGATGATGGCGTCGATCGCCAGCGCGCCCAGCAGGATCACGCTCTTGATCAGGTTCTGGCTGGTGTAGCTGAAGTTCAGGATCGTCATCCCGTTGGTCAGGATGCCGACCAGAATGGTGCCGACGATGACGTTGCGTACGCCGCCCTGGCCACCGGAGAGGCCGATGCCGCCCAACACGACCACCAGCAGCACGTCGTAGATCAGGCTGGAATTGTAGAGGCGGGTGTCGATGCCGGTGACCAGCCCCAGCATGATGATGCCGGCGGTATAGGCAATGAGGGCGCTGATGACATATTGCGTCACGATGATCGGGCGCGTCGGTAGCCCGGTGGTGCGGGCCGCGTTCGGGTTGTCGCCAGTGGCATAGACCAGCCGGCCGAAGCGGGTCTTCCTCAGGAAGAAACCCATGAGCGCGGCCACAGCCGCGAAGATGATCACCGACATCGGGATGCTGAAGATGGTTCCGTTGCCGACGAATTTCAGCCAGCCAATATCGGAGGGGGCATAGAGCACGTCGGACGCAAAGACGATGCGGCCAGAGCCGTAGACCGAGGATGCGATGGCAAGGGTGGCGAAGATCGGCGGAATTTCGGCCACTGCCACCATGACGCCGGTGAACAGGCCGATGACCGCGACCAGGATGGCGCCGCACATGATGGCCAGCGTGAAGTCGACGCCCCAGGTGGAGATCCAAATGCTGAAGGCGACGCCGACCACCATCACCGCCACCATGGTCAGGTCGATGCCGCGCCCGACGACGATGAACCCCATGCCGATGGCCAGCGTGCCGAGGATCGAGACATTCTTGAGAATGGCAAGGATGTTGCCTTGGCTCAGGAAATTGTTGAGCGTCGCCGAGAACACCAGGAACAGGACGGCCGAGATCGCGCCGACGACGAGTTCCTGGGACATTTTGATGCCCAAGCGCGCGGTGTCGGATTTGCCCGAACCAGCCAAGTCAGTTCCTCCCTCGCTGCCGGTTTGAACCAGCGGCGTGCCAAAGCGGCCTTGCCCCAGGGGCTTTGCCGCGACGACGTTTCCTCCACAGCCCTAAGCCGGCTGCTTGCGTTAAGACCATCGCGACTCAGGGCGGCAGGGGCAATTTCGATTTTCTGATGCGCTGTGCAGTTCGTCAGTGTGGAGAAAGAGGATGAGGAATCGTCGCTTGTGTCCTCTGCCGGATTTCACCTGCCGCTAAGCTCAGTCCGATGCCGGTAGCGTGCCGCGATCCCGTGACGGTACTTTCTTGAGTGACGGGAGTGTCTGGCCCGGCAGTCAAGCGGCTCTGCTTCCCCAGGTTCCGTCCTATAGGCAGTTTCCCTCGATCATCGCCATCAGGCAATCGCCAGATTGTGTGCCGCTGATGCCCAGATCACGCACGCTGTTCATGTGGTTTCGGTCATTCAGGCGGAGGTCGCAGACAAGGTGCCCCTGCGCGCGCAAGCGCTTTACGAAGTCGGCGGCCTGCTGGTGAAAAGGTGACGTTTCCTGATCTCCCACGAGAATGGTCGCTGCCGTCTCCGGGTCATGCCACCGCGTCATTGGGGTGAAGGCAGCTGCCTCCTCATCGGTGATTCCGATTAGCGGCTGGAGGAAGGACGTCTGAAGGGGCTTGAGGTCGTAAAGGCCGCCTAGCAGCAGCGCCGCACGTATGCGCGATGGCATTGGCGTCTTTTCGAACAGGAATGTGGCCAGGTGTGCGCCCGCCGAATGACCACTTACGCTTAGCCGGGCCGGGTCACCGCCATGAGCGGCTATATTGTCCAGCACCCATTGTTTGGCGCGCCGGACCTGGGCGACGATTGCCGCCATCCTGAATTCGGGCATCAGCGCATAGTCGACGATGACCGCGATCGCCCCAGCTTTGGTGACTGTGTTCGCTACATAAGAATAGTCGCTCCTGGAGAACATGCGCCAGTAGCCGCCATGGATGAAGATGTGCACGGGAAGATCCCTGCGCGCGCCGGGCGGAAAGAAGAGGTCCAACCTTTCGGCCTTGCCCTCGCCATAGGCGATATCAGCCGACATTGGCAGGGTCGCCCGGGTTTCGGCGCTGCGGCTTACTATGTCGGCCACGATATCGTCAAAGTCGGCCACATGGTCGCGCGTGCGAAAAGCATCCTTTGACATGACTGCCGGTTCAGAAGGTGACGGCAATATATTTAGCCTCCATGAACTCGGCGATGCCGTGGTGCTGGCCGCCTTCGCGGCCAAGGCCACTCTGCTTGACGCCTCCGAATGGTGCGGCCGGATCCGACATCAGTCCCCGGTTGAGACCGATCATGCCGGCCTCGATCCCGGACGCCACCCGCATGCCGCGTCCAATATCGCGTGTGTATATGTAAGCGGCCAGGCCATATTCCGTGTTGTTAGCATGTGCGATCGCCTCGGCCTCGGTGTCGAAGCGTGTGATGGGTGCTACCGGGCCGAAAATCTCCTCGTGCGCCATCTCCGCGTCGGGCGGCACATCGGACAGCACTGTGGGCGGATAGAAGAATCCTTCTTCCTCCGAAATCGACCCGCCGCAAAGCACCTTGGCTCCCCGGCCCACCGCGTCCTTGACCAGGCGGTCGATCTTGTCGACAGCCTTTCTGGTGATCATCGGCCCGCATTCGGTGTCGGCATTCGGACCCGCTCCCACCTTAAGTGCCGCCATGCGCTTGCGGAGCCCGTCGGCAAAAGCATCATAGATTCCCGATTGCACATAGAGGCGATTGGCAGCGGTGCAGGCTTCGCCGGCGTTGCGCATCTTGGCGATCATCGCGCCGTGGAGGGCGGCGTCGAGATCGGCATCGTCGAAAACGACAAACGGGGCATTGCCGCCGAGTTCCATCGAACAGGAAATGACATGCTTTGAAGCCTCGCCGAGCAAGGTTCGGCCGACACCCGTCGACCCCGTGAAGGACAGTTTCCTGACGCGTGGATCGGCGAGCATGGCCGAAGTCAGCGGCCCGGGACTGGTCGTGGTCAGCACGTTGACGACGCCGGCAGGCACGCCGGCTTCGCTGTAGAGTGCCGCCAGCGCATAGGCCGTCAGCGGTGTTTCACTGGCCGGCTTCAGGACGACAGTGCAGCCTGCCGCCAGCGCCGGCGCGATCTTGCGGGTCGCCATCGCGGCCGGAAAATTCCACGGTGTGATCAGCACGCAGATTCCGATCGGCTCATAATCGACCACGATCCGGTTGGTGCCGGATGGCGCAGTGCCGAATTCACCGGTGATCCGGACCGCTTCCTCAGCATTCCAGCGGAAGAACTCGGCGGCGTACGCCACTTCGCCGCGCGCGTCGCGCAGCGCCTTGCCATTCTCCAGCGAGATCAGCATGGCAAGCGTTTCCGAGCGTTCGACCATCAGTTCGAAACAACGCCGAAGGATTTCCGAGCGTTTGCGCGGCGCAGTTTCCCGCCATCCCTTAGCTGCTTTGGCCGCCGCCTCGACGGCGGCGGTGGCGTCCTCGACCGTCGCATCGGGAACCGCCGCGATCACCGCCCCGGAGGAGGGATCGACGACATCGATGAGCCGACCGTCGGAGGACGGTCGCCAGGTGCCGTCGATGTAAAGTCCGTGCGAAAAACCGCGCACGTCATAGCCATCCTGGTCGAGTTGCTGAGCCTTCAAATTCATCGCTTTGTTCCGTTTTTCACATAACGCAGGCGGCGAGGTCGCCGTCATGGGCAGCCTGGACGAGGCGTCGCATCGTGCCGAGATCGAAGGCACGCGGATTGTTCTTGATCAGGCGGTCGATGCCGAGCGCTTGCTCGGCGGTCCAGTCAAGCTTATCGGCGGGGAGGCCTAAATCCGCCAGTGTCGGCGTAATACCGATCGCCGCGAACAATCGCCTGATCTCCTCGATTGTGGCGGCTGCCATCTCGGCGGCGGTTCTGGCCTTGGTCTCCAAGCCAAGTGCCGCGCCGATCTCTGCCATCTCGTGAGCGGCGACGCGGCTGTTATAGGTCATCACGTAAGGCATCATTGTCGCCACGCCCAAACCATGGGCGGTGTGGGTGAGGGCGCCTGCCGGGTATTGCACGGCATGCGCCGCCGCCGTGCCGGCGGTGCCGAATGCGCAGCCCGCCGCCAGCGCGCCCATCATGACATCGGCGCGCGCGTCGGCATCGGTGCCGTCGCTGCAGGCTTTCTCCAGGCTCCGGCCAAGCAGTTTTATCGCGAGCAACGCGAAATGGTCGGTCAGCGCAGTCTTGCCGATGAAGACATGCTGTTGCGGCAGATTGGGGTCTTCACCGCGCCGCATGGCGGTGAAGGCCTCGATCGCATGGGTCAGCGCGTCAGCGCCGGCGATCGCGGTCAGGCCAGGCGGACAGGTCATTGTCAACTCGGGATCGCACAGAGCGACGGCGGCGATAAGGTGAGGGCTCGATATGCCCACCTTGAGCGTCCGGTCCGGGTCGGAAATCACCGCGACCGGCGTCACCTCGGAGCCGGTGCCGGCCGTGGTGGGCACGGCGATCAGCGGCAGTGTCGGACCCGGCACCTTGAACTCCCCGTAATAGTCCTGGAG
>NZ_RZTF01000044.1:22666-26296 GCF_004023175.1 Mesorhizobium sp. M7A.F.Ca.MR.362.00.0.0 | reverse complement strand
CTTCTCGGGCTTGCCTTTGTGGGGTGCGTCGCCCGCCTGCCCGTCCGCGGAGCGGAGCTCCGTCGGGCGGCGTTGCTGCCAGCTTGCATTCCCCGGGCCAGCCGACCGCCGGGAAGCGCTGGACACGCCCACCTCCGGCGCGCTGGCGCCGGTGTCGTGGTCTTCCACTGTCGTTCCTTCCGGCGCCGCGCGAACCTATGATGGACGCAGCAGGCGCTTCAGTGTTTTAAGTTGCCGCCAGACTAACAGCGCCGCGCCCGATCACCAAGAGCCGCGTGCCGAATTTTGCCGGCAGGCCGCAAACCGCCGTTCCGGGGCGGCCGCGTAATGAACCCGCACGCCGCAGTTGCCGGCGCTACGCCTGCCGGCACCTCTTTCGGCCGCTCACTGCGGCAAATCTAGCCGGCCGACGCTGCGACAAGGGTTCGCGGTTGAATAGCCGGCTTCGATGAGGCATTTCTGAAATGAGCGGAAGAATCCGGCAAAGCCGGCCTCCCACCAGCCACGAAAAGGAAGCGGACCCGCAACGCATGGCAGTCAGGCAATGAACTGGAGACGCTATTTCTGGCCGGTTGTCGGCATCGCTGCCGTGATCTTCTCGCTGCTGCTGCTCTGGCACGAACTGCGCGGCGTTTCGCTCGACGACGTCTGGGACGGTATCACGGCCATTCCGACCCGGGGTTGGGTTCTTGCCGCGCTGAGTTCGATCATCGCCTATGCCTCGCTTGCCGGCTACGACCACATCGCGCTCCTGCATATCGGCAAGCGCGTGTCGTGGCTGTTCGTCACTCTGTGCTCCTTCACCACCTATGCGCTGTCGCACAACATTGGCGGTTCGGTGTTTTCGGGCGCCGTCATCCGCTACCGCGCCTACGGTACGAGGGGCCTGACCGGACAGGATGTCGGCGTGCTGGTGGCGGTCTGCTGGATCACCTTCGTGCTGTCGACGATTTTTGCCTCGGGCCTGGTTCTGGTGTTCGAGCCTGAGATACTCGACCGGTTTTCCGGCATCGCCCATCATGGCCTGTCGGAAGCGGCCGGTATCGCGATGCTGCTGCTCGTCGCCGCCTATGTCTTCGGCAGCTGGCTGCATCTGCGCCCGCTGAAGATCGCCAGCTTTCAGCTCCACTATCCGGCGCTGCCGATCGTCGCCCGGCAATTGCTGATCGGCCCGATCGAGTTGCTGGCCGCCGCCGCGATCATCTTCTTCGCCCTGCCCGCAACCCACAATCCCGGCTACTTCGTCATACTGGGCGTCTTCCTCGTCTCCTTCTCGATCGCGCAGATCTCGCATGCGCCGGGCGGGCTCGGCGTGTTCGAGGTGGTGTTCCTCGCCGGCCTGTCGGACATGGATCCGGTCGGCGTGCTGGCGGCGCTGCTGGTGTTCCGGCTGTTCTACCTGATCATCCCGCTGATTCTGGGCCTGGGGGTGGTGCTGTTCTTCGAACGCTCGCAGTTCAGCCGGACGGAGAGCTGAGGCGCGGAAACCGACACGAGGCCTAAGGGCCTCCATCTTCAAACGTGGCGTCTGAACCCGCTGAGGAAACGTAGCAATTGAAACGCCAAGCAGGCTTGACTATTTTCCACTGGCGGCTACAAGGCAGCGCTCAAGCGGCTCAGCCGCTCGGCCCGCGCGGTTCATGACCGCGCCTGCTGGGGAATAGGTTAACGGTAGACCCACGGACTCTGACTCCGTTAGTCCTGGTTCGAATCCAGGTTCCCCAGCCAAACTGGATGCTCTGCGGACGAGACGGCACCCGGGCCTTGCTCTGACGATGCCGCCATAGTCGTTTCTGCAAGCAAATCAAACGGTTGTCGGAAGACAGCGCGAACCTCGCCGTCTTCCCACGTGCAGTTCGACAGTAGCAGATTCAGAAGCCGTTTCTTCTCACCAGGTGCCTGCCGGGCGAACAATTGGCGGGCGTTGCGCGCCAACTCCAGCAAGCGGACGCCATCTTCCATGTATGATTCCTCGGCCTCGCCATGCCGCTCGATCTCACGGAGTAGACGCGTCTGCTCGACCCGCCACTGCGCTGACATTCGATCGTAGAAGGCGCTGTCGATGCGTCCGTCGAGCTTGTCCAGGTACATTGCCTGTAGCCGATCCTCGAGGCGCTTATATTCTTTTTGGCACCGGAGGATCGCGTGTTCCTGCTCCTTCCGCTCATCGGCGTGGCTGGCTTTGAGCGCGTCTCGGACCCAATCCAGCACCTCCTCATCGAAATGGAGCTTGCCCAGCAAGGCGCTAAAGGTCTCTTCGAGGACCTCCTCGCGTACGTACTTGCGGCGGCACTCGGCATAGCCGCCACGGCCTTTGTCGCTGTGACCGGTGCAGTGGTAGTAGACGTATTTGCCCTTCTTGATTTCGGCGACGACGGCGCAGCCGCATCGGGCACAAGTCATTAGACCGCTGCAGGCAAAATCGTAGCCGTAGGAATGGATAGGCGTCGCATGTCGGCCCGTCAGAACGCCTTGCACCCGCTCCCACAGTTCGATCGACACCAGAGGCTCATGCTTGCCGTGGTGCAGCTTGCCGTTCCATTGAAACAATCCGGTATAGAGACGATTGCGGAGAATCGAGTGAACCGTGCTGACCGGAACCGGGTGTCCATTCTTCGGATACACAAGGCCTTCAGCATGGGCTGCCTTCGTGATTGCCTTGAGCGAATATCCGCCGGTTGAGTAGCGCTCGAACAGCCTCGTGATCATCGGAGCCAGCTCAGCGTCCGGCTCAATCACCTTCTTACCGTCGCTTCCTGTGACGTTGAGATATCCCAACGGTGCCTTGGTCGGCCAGATCCCCTGCTCCGCCTTCTCCATCTGTCCTTTGCGGGCTTCCTCAGAGAGATTGTCGATGTAGTTCTTTGCCATCAGCACCTTGATGCCGTGCATGAACTTTTCCGACGAACGCGAGTCCTGCGAGAGGATCACGCCTTCCTTGGCGAGGTGGATCTCGACATCGAGCTCGTCGAGCGTCACCCAATCCTTCAGATTGCGGTAGAGCCGATCGGTCTTCTCGACGAGAACGACCCGCACACCGGGGTGCTTGCGCAGATATTTGACCATCTCGGTGAAGTTGGTCCGCCCGCTGCTCTTCGCCGTCTCGATGTCGATGAATTCCTGAGCGATACCAAACTGCTTCTGAGCCGCATACTCCCTCAGAAGCTTGCATTGAGCAGGGATGGAGAAGCCTTCCTTCTCCTGTTCTTTCGAGGAAACGCGAGCATAGAGCAGCGCCTTCACCAAGCCGCTGCGAGTTGCGATCTGCGCAGTTTTCTTGACCATCTCTTTGCCTCGTCTCCTGAGGGCGGAGCGAGGTGAAGCCTCGCTCATTCCATATTTTGCCATTCAGAAAGGAGGCGGAAGAAACCGGTGACGTTTTCCACGATCTGGCGCGCATCCTCCCTGGTGAGTTCTCGGCCGGTGCGCTGCTCGAACAACTGAGCCGTTCTATCCAGGAAGGCACCATCCACGGCGCGATTGTGAGGAGGCAAGGTCTCCTCAACTGACCGACAAGCGTTCCTTGGTCTCTTCATCGTCCGTGCCCGGTTTCAGGCGCTTTGCAGCACAAGGCAAGGATCGCCGATCTCTCTCCAAACTCGAATGGCCGATATGTACGCTTAAGCCGCC